>JALYHX010000458.1 GCA_030776305.1 Myxococcota bacterium | reverse complement strand
GGCATACGCCGTGTGATCAATGGCTTGCGCGGGCGACGCATAGCTCACGAAGTCGCAGTACGGGCATTTGGCCAGGCACCACGGAAAATGGACATACACCCCAGCTCGCGCGGGTTCTTCGGTCATCGATTGCCCAGACAGAGACCCAGTGTTACTTTTTTCTCAGCCGCTGCGCCACGCGAGACGCGGCGCAGTCATGCTCCAGGTCGACCAACTCATCGAGCGCGTCAGGACATACCAGCCGTCGGCAGACGCCGGCCTCATCCAAAGGGCGTACGACTACAGCTTCCGGATGCATGCGGGGCAGTCGCGCAAGTCGGGCCAACCGTACATCGTTCATCCCGTCAGTGTGGCGGGCATCATCGCGGACCTGCGCCTCGACGCGGCGAGCGTGTGCGCCGGTCTTCTACACGACGTGGTGGAAGACACGCTCGCCACGACGGATGATCTGACCAAAGAGTTCGGCGCCGAGGTCGCGGAGCTGGTCGATGGCGTCACCAAGCTGTCGAAGATCAACTTCACGTCGAAGGAGGACCGCGAGGCCGAGAACTTCCGCAAGATGGTCGTCGCGATGGCGCGCGACATCCGCGTGCTCCTCATCAAGCTCTGCGATCGTCTCGACAACATGCGAACGCTCGAACACGTCGCTCACGAGGCGCAGGAACGCATCGCCCGCGAGACGATCGAAATCTACGCGCCTCTCTCGAACCGCCTGGGCATCCAATCATTCAAGAGCGAGCTCGAAGACCTCAGCTTCAGGTACCTCGAGCCCGACGCCCATGCCGATCTCGTCGCGCAGATGCATCAGACGAAGCGGGAACGCGACAAGTACATCAGCGAGGTCTGCAAGACCCTGTCGGGCCGCCTGGCAGAGCAGGGGTTCGCGGCCGACGTCTATGGTCGCGCGAAACATCTTTACAGCGTCTTTCGGAAAATGAAGTCGCAGGAGTCCGGCTTCGAGGGCGTGCAAGATCTCATTGCCTTTCGTGTTCTGGTCGAGAGCGTGAGCGATTGTTACGCGGCGCTCGGTGTCATCCACTCCCAATGGACGCCTCTCCCGGGGCGATTCAAAGACTACGTCGCGCTCCCGAAGCCCAACATGTATCAGTCGCTTCACACGACGGTCATCGGTCCGGGCCGAGAGCGCATCGAGATTCAGATCCGCACGCACGAGATGCACCGCGTGGCCGAGCGGGGCATTGCTGCCCACTGGAAGTACAAGGAGCGCGGAGGGGGCATCACCGACCAGGACGCGCAGCGCTTCACGTGGCTGCGTCAGCTGCTGGAGTGGCAAAAGGAGCTCAAGGACCCCGCGGAGTTCCTCGAAGGCGTCAAAGTCGAGCTCTTCCAGGACGAGGTCTACGTTTTCACGCCCAAGGGAGACGTGCGTGTCTTTCCGCGTGGCGCGACACCGATCGACTTCGCCTACCAGATCCATACGCACCTCGGCGACCACGTCTCGGGGGCGCGTATCAATGGCAAGATCGAGGGGCTTCGCTACAAACTCCGCAATGGCGACGTCGTCGAGGTGCTGACGAACTCGAACCAGCACCCGAGCAAAGACTGGGTCGATCTGGTCGGGACGACGCGTGCGCGTTCGAAGATCCGCAACTTCCTCCGGCAAGAGCAGCGCGACAAGAGCAAGCGACTCGGCGAGGAGTTGCTCGAAAGGGAGCTCCACAAGGCAGGCATCAGCGCGAGCAAGCTCCTCAAGAACGAAGGGGAGCTCCGGCGGCTGTACGACTCGCTGAAGGTGCAAAACCTCGAGGAGATGTTCATCGGGATCGGCTACGGCAAGATCGACCCCGACGACATCGTCAAGGCCGTGGCGCCCCCGGGAGCGCCGGGACAAGATGCGAAGCCCCCGGAGCGTCTGCGCGAAGGGCGGCTTGCGGGGCTGGTGCGCAAGGTCATCAAGCGTGACGAGGGAGCGATCCGCATCAATGGGATCGACGATGTGCTCGTCCGCTATGCCAAGTGCTGCAACCCGCTGCCGGGTGACGACATCGTCGGGTTCATCACGCGCGGCCGCGGGGTGACCATCCACCGGAGGGGCTGCTCGAAGGCCTTCGACATGGACCCCGAGAGGCGCGTCGAAATCACCTGGGACAGCAAGGCCCGCATCAACCGGGCGGTGCAGCTCCGCGTGGTGACGGCGAACCAGCCGGGCATCCTCGCCAACGTCGGCCAGACGTTCATGGCGCAAGGGATCAACATCAGCGAAGCGAACTGTCGCGCGAGCGACGACGGGCGCGCGGTGAATCTGTTTTCGTTCTGTTGTCAGGACCTCCAGCAGCTCAAGAGCGTCATGAAGGCGCTGCAGAAGGTGAAAGGGGTCGTCGTGGTCGAGAGGGCGTAGTCGCTTCGTCGAGATTGCGCGTCTTCAGGGCTTGCCTCCTCAGTTGACGAAGAAGCTCTTCGACAGAGTCACGTCGCCGCCGTCGAAGAGCGGGACCATCGCGACCTCGAGCTGCTCGCTGATGCAATTGAGAGCCTCTACGGGCGGCGCAATCGCGCTCTCGACGGCCGCGCGAACCACGCGTCCGCTGTGACGGAAAGTGACGCGCACGCGGAGATACCCCGATTGCAGACCGTCCTCCCGGCAAGGAGTCAGATCGACGTGCGCGAGCGCGCCGTATCCCGCGCCCAGACGGAAGAGGGCGGTCTCGGGCGGCGACAGCTGGGATGGCGATGGCGCGACCGTGGAAGCAACCGGCGCGGGGGTCTCGTCGTCGGGCTCCCCCGATACCGCGATCTCCCGAACTTCGGTGGGAGCGGGCGGGGGCTCGGCCGCCGTTGGGACGACGATTTCGTTCCGGATCCTGGGGATGCAGCTCGCAGTGATCGGAAGCAGCAGCACGAGAGCGCGGATGGTGCTTCGCATGGGGCTCAGTCGTAGCAGTCCAAACGATCCCGGCCACTTGGAGGCGCACACCGCGAAAACATGCTCACGCATCGCTCTTGCCTGTCGCTGACACATGGCCAATCCAACGCCCAACCGTCATCCGCGGCGCCGGCCCGGCGGCATGTTCTGTGATAAGGAAAACGCCCACTCGTGAAACTCGGCGCGGTTCTTCGAACTCTGCCCAGGCTTGGCGCATGGAGTGTCGCTTTTTCGCTGCCGTGCGCGTCGTGCTCGGGCGCCCGCCCCGCCATTTCGCAAGAGGATGCGGGCGGGGCTGCGGCGGACGGGCTCGATGCGCCACAGCCTGGGTCGTTTTGTGCGCTTCCCGGTTCGGTGATGTCCACGCGCCGAGGTCCGGTCAACGTGCCGGGTGCTGCCCCCGGGGCCCCCGACCTCACATGGCTGCATCTGCCGAACGGTTTCTGCGCGCACCATTTCGCGACGGTCAAGACGGCGCGGCAACTCAAGTTTGCACCGGGGGGTGACCTCTTTGCCGCTTCGCCCACCAAAGCAACGACCGGCGGTGCGGGCAACGGGGTCGCGGGCATCGTCGTGCTCCCGGACGACGACCACGACGGTGTGGCCGATTCGAGCAACGTCTTTCAGGACAATCTCCCCGCGGTGCAGGGTCTCCTGTTCAAGAACGACTTCTTGTACTACCAGGACGACGCCATCGTCCGACGCATCGCCTTTCGGCCGGGGGATCGAAAGGCTGTGACGCCGAGCGAAGTCGTCACGGCGATGACGACGTGGCCGCAGGACATCCTGCATTGGCCGAAGGTGTTCGACACGGCGCAAGACGGAACGATGTACATCTCGAACGGTGGCGCACAAAGCGACCCATGCGATCCGACCGGCCCGGTCCGCGGCGCGATTGTCAAACTCAACGCCGACGGCTCGACGAGCAACGTGGCCAAGGGGTTCCGTAACCCCATCGCGATCGGATGCGAGTCGAGTCACAACGTTTGCCTGGTTGCCGAGCTCGCGCTCGACTACTCCGAAAACTTCGCAGGACGGGAAAAGATCGTCCCCATCAGGCCGGGCGACGACTGGGGGTACCCGTGCTGCGCAACGCAAAACACGCCATACATCGGCGTGACGTACGGCCGTGGGCAGACGCCCGACTGCTCGGGCGTGGCCGCGGAGACCGCGTCGTTCGTCATCGGACACACGCCTTTCGGCCTCGACTTCGAGACGGGTCGCTGGCCCGCACCGTGGCGCGGACGCGTATTCGTCACGCTCCACGGCGACTACTCGACCTGGGCGGGTGCACGCGTCGTGGCCATTGCGCTCGACCCGAACACCGGATTGCCTTTGCCCGCGACGGAATTGCCGGGGACGCGGAGCGATCCAGCGAATCTGCTGGAGTTCGCGACTGGCTGGGACAATGGAAGAATGGACCACGGGCGTCCGGCGCCGGTCGCGTTCGCGCCTGATGGGCGGCTATTTTTGGGTGACGACCAGAGAGGCGCGGTGATCTGGATCGCGCCCGCTGGATTGATGATCCCATGAGATGACATCTTAGATTGCGAGCCCGAAGACGAGGTTGAGCACGAACGCGAGGATCACCGAGTTGTACGCGAAGCTCATCACCGCGTGGAGCAGCACGGCACGGCGGATCTGCGCGCTCGTGACGCACACGTCGGAGACCTGGAAGCACATCCCGATCGTGAATGCAAAATAGGCGAAGTCGAAGTACGTCGGCGGCTGGTCTCCCGGCAGGGTGATGCCGCCGACACCCTCGGCGTCCTCCCGATAGTACAAGTGCGCGTACCGGAAGACGAACGCAGTATGCGTGGTGGTCCACGCCGTGGCCACGCTCGCGAGGCTCAGCGCGATGACCGGAAGCTTCTCCTCGTGGGTAAGGCCGTGCACACTTCGGACGAAGACCGTCGCGACAAGAACGCTCACCGCCGACGTGAGCACGATGATGACGTACACCAGCGTGCGGCCCGGGTCTTCCGATCCGGCACGGCTGCGCGTCCAGTGCGCATCTGCGGATCCGATGATCATCCACGAAAGCCCGAGCAATACGAGACTGGCGATGTCCCAGCCGACGACCACCGCGGCAAGCGCCGGGATCCGAGTCGCGACCGCAACGTACGCGGCCGCACCTAACGCGGCGGAGAGCGCCATGCGCGAAAGGGCGCGCCGCGGGACGATGTGCCGTAGACGGCTCTGCACGAGATGAATGTACCCGAGGGGCCACGCATCGGTCACACACGCGGGCGGAAACCACGCCGTCATCGACGTGGTGAACAACCTGAATAACCTGTTAGAACCCGCGGCTTGCCAGCGGGGGTGGGAAGGACGACCGGATGCCGAACAAGTTAGCCGTCGACGCTGCGGAGATCGCTCTCGAATCCACGTCTCAAGCGACCTTCCGCTACGCATTCATGGAACGACTGTGCCGTGAGCTCGCCCTCGACACTGCCTGCATGAACAGCACGAGCGACGGCGCAACCATCTCGCTGCATGGACATGGGGTTCGCGAATACCCGCTGCGGACCGATGTCGCGCGATACATGTCCGAGATGACGGTCTCGGAGATGCGGCAGGCCTGCTGCGACAAGTGGATTTCGGACGCGGAAGTATTTTCCCCTGCTCGTCGCGACAGACTGAGCCTCTATCGCGAGTTCCTCCGGTCGCACGCGATGCGAGACTACGCCGGGCGAATGTGGATCCAGCGGAACACGTGCTTCTGGATCACATGTTCCCGGGTCGGTCTCAATCACCGGCTCGGTTCCCGCGAGCTTGCGATCCTCGATGAAATTCAGCCCATCATCGCGGTCGGGGAGGCGCTTCACGCGACGGCCGGCCCGACCCATTCATCTGACCGCGGCGCGTACTGGCTTCGGCAACGCCGTGTCACCCAGGCCGAGGCGCGTGTCGTCAATCTGGCGCAGCGAGGGCTCACGAACGCGGAAGTCGCGAATATACTGGGCACTTCGCCCAGAACGGTTCGAAACCAAATGGGCTCGGTCTTTCGCAAAGTGGGTGTCTGCAATCGGACGGAGCTTCTGTTCATGATGACCACGGCCGATGGCGCCGACGGCCCGGCTGGCGCTCATCGCGCTGCCGCGATTTGTGAGCTGCTGGCCACCCCGAACACTCGCGATCCCTGAGCAAGCGACACTCGACCTACGTTTGGGACGCGACCCCCATCGCAGCAACGCGAGCCTCGATCGTCGCGACCGCGCTTGCGGTGGCAAACGACGGGCTCAGCGCGAGCTTGCCGTCCGTTCGCGAGACGTATCCCTGGTCGATGAAGCTCGCATACGCGTTTTCGAGCATCGGGCTGCTGATGGCCTCGCGGCGCGCGATTTCGCCCGCGAGGAACATGCGCTCGCCTGAGGTCATCGCCCTGCGGACGGTTTCTTTGGTCGCGAGTGGGCCGCGCAGAAGCGCCGACAGGCCGCGTGCACCGATGCGGTAACCCTCGACGAAATTCTCCAACAATCGCCCGTAAAGAGCCAGCTGCTCCCGGCCGTCGTCCCCGTTCGGCTGAAGCCCGCCCGGCCCATCGTTCGATTTCGACATGTCTCTCGACAGTTCCCCGTCCGCTTCCATCGCGGCGACCTCCTCCTCGAAGATCTGCTCGAACGAAGCGTCGGCGCGGAAGGTGAATTCGTACTTGAATAGACGCGACAGGGCGAGGACACGGTCTCGAACGGTGTCGAAGGGGAGGGGAGGGCCGGGACTCGCCAGCAACGCCGTCGCGACGATCGCCCGAGGAGCAAAGAAGTGGATGATGACGTTCTTGGCGAGGTCGAGCGACATGCGAGCCTCGGGCGGGACAACGTAGATGGTGTCCTCTCCCACGCGGTGCGCCTGAACGTGCTTGGCACGCACGAACATGTCGACGGCTTCACGCAGCGCCGTGGCTCGGACGAGCGGTCCAGCACCACTGGTTCGCTCGGCGAGCGACGGGCTGAAGCGGGCACCCGCACGACGCAAGGTGCGGGCAAGGCGCTCGCAGGCCGCCACGAGATCGGCTTGTGGGAGACCGCGTCTTTCGTGCGCGAGCAGCGCGGTCGCCACGAGCGATCCGGGAGTGACCGCCGTGACGGCGTTGATCTCGTTCATCACGCGGTACGCCAGTCGTGTGATCACCGCGCGCCGGCGCGCGGGTGACATTGCGGCAAGATCTTCGGTCGTGGAGCGCGAATCGAGTTCGCGCAAAACGTCGTGAAGCGACAGGGGCTTGCCGAACTGCACGCTGAGTCGGCCGTAGCGACCGAGCATCAACTCCAGCGACCGAACCACCGACCGCGCGCTTTCCTTCGGCTTCTCGCCGCCAGTGAGCTCGTGGACGAGGGCCTTCTC
>JALYHX010000457.1 GCA_030776305.1 Myxococcota bacterium | reverse complement strand
GGGTCGACGACGTAGGCGTTACCGCTCGCGTCGGCCACCGGATTGCGCGAGCCTTCGGCGCTCGTTCCAGTTGCGACCACCGTCGGCTGACCCCGATCATCGACGCGGGCGATGGTGATCTTCGCCGCTCTCGCTGCGCCGATGTAGAGAAGGCGGTGGGTCTCGAGCCAATCGATGTTGTCGACGCCCGCCCCGGTGTACAGCTTGCCCAACGGGATGCCGCCGTTCGAGGCATCGAGGACCTGCACGTGGTCGGTGCAGGCGACGTACACGAAACCACGTGAAATGTCAGCCGCGATGCCGCGCGGACCGTCCGGTCCGCAGTCCGGCTTCCACGGTGAGCCCGTCGGCTTGTGGGTCTTCACATCGATGGCGATCGTCAGGTTCTTGTCCTCGAGATTCGTGAAGAAAAGGCCCCGCGAGTCGTCGACGGCATAGCCTTCAGGTGCGCCGTCGAGCTGGATCGTCGTCTTGTGCTTCATCGTGGCCGGCGTCGATGCGTCGAGCACCGTCAGCGATTGATCATGAGGCGTGGTCACCCACACCTCCTTGGCCGAAGCGACATACGCGACCCCATCGGTCGGCGAGGACAGCTTGAGGCAATTGCCGACCTTCAAAGTGCTCGAGTCGACGGGGCAAACTTCGTTCGACGCTCGATTGCCGACGTAGACCACACCCTCGCCGACCGCGGCCGCGCTCGGCCCCATCATCCGCTTTCTTCCGCGGACCTCCCGCTCGCTCGTCTTGAAGCCATCGATCCGCGAAAATGCGCCGCTTGCGACGTCGAGCACGTCGACGCTGCCGGTGTCGCCCACAGGAACCCAGACGCGGGCGTGCCCCCGGTCGTACACGATGTAGTCGACGGACACGGGAGGCGTTGCCCCCGGAAGAGCCAGCGGCTTTGCCGTGAGCTGCTCAGGGCCGGGTGCGACTGGGACGATCGCCGGGGCTGATACTGCGGAGATCGCCCGCGGCGGCGGTTGTGGGCTTCCCCCCTCGGGACGGAGAACGAAGGGCGCTCCCGAGTTTGGAGTCGACGATGTCGGCGCGCTTGCCTTGCAGGCGGTGAGCGCCAACACGCCCATGGCAAGGCTGTGCTTCATGAACGACTCTTCTGCACGACGGGTGCGCTCTTCACGAGCCCCGTCTTCATTCTACCAATCGCGACGAGCAAAGCCGGAAGTGCAACGACCGCTGCGGTAAGGCAAGCGATCTCCCCGATGACCGCGGTGAGCCCGAAGAGGTACAGCGCACGGTTTCTCGCAAGGAGCAGCGATGAATAGCCGATCATCGTCGTAAGCGAGCAGAGTCCGACGGCGGCGCCGGTCGATCGCACGGCGCCAGTCACGTCGTGCTCTCCGTCCTGCATGTAGCGCACGACGACGTTCACGGAGTAGTCGACGCCGATGCCGAGGGTTATCGGGAACGCCACGAAGTTGCAGAAGTTCAGCTTGATATCGAAGAGCATCGTTGCACCTGCGAGCCACAATATCCCTACAACGAGCGACCCGATGACATAAGAGGACTCCCTACGTCCACGCAAGACGATGAGCACGATGACGACGACCGCCGCGAAAGAGACGAGGCTTGCGAGCGGTGCGTCACGCGCGATGGAAGCAAGGATGTCGTCGGACAGGGGGATCGACCCCGCAACGCGCCCGGGTCGATCGCCCGAGGCAAGCCCCAACGTGCCCGCGTGGCGTAGCTCATGAACGAAGGTGTGGATCTCTTTCGCGTGCCACAGGGTCTCCAACGGCCGTGGATAGACGAGGACGGTTCGACCCAAAGTTCCGTCACGATCCCGAAGCCCGGTGGTAAACGAGTGCGGGAGGTCCTCGACCCGAAGTGGACGAAGGTCCGCTGGACCCAGCAAATCATCGAGCTGTTTCACTTTTTCATCGTCGATGAGCGATCGAATCTTGGGCGTGAGCGACACTTGGATCTGCCGCACGACGTCGAGCTTCTCCTCTTGATCGGCGGGCATGACATCCCCCGCGGTCCGCACGGAGGCCACCATCGGTTGAAGCAGCCCACGATCGACGGAGTCGCGGATTGCCGATTCGGCGGCGCGCGCGTCTTCAGCGGAGTCCGATAGAACCACGGTTGGAGTGAGATATCGGCCCAGCAGCGCGTCGACCTTGCGGCCCCAGTACCCATCACCACTCTGCCAAGTGTCCACCCTGCGGAGTTTCGAAAAGTCATATTCGACCTGCTTGGACGCGTCGAATCGGCATACTGCGACCGCCGACGCTATCGTCATTGCGAACGCGACGGCGACGATGGGAATCGGTCGGGCGGCTACCAGCTTCGCGAGACGCCCCATCAGCCCAGGCCGTGCGTCGTGCGTCGAGTGCAAGATGGTTTCATCGCGATCCATCCACTTGATAAGCGGTGGGACGAGCACGAAGGCGGTGACCCACGACGCGACCATCCCCGCGCCGCCGATGAACCCGAACTGCCGGAACCCCCGAAATTCGGTCACGATGAGGGACGCGTACGCCGCAGCGGCCGCCAGCGCGGCGGCGAGCGTGCCCAGCCGAGCCCCCCAGACGCCCACGGCCAGCGCCTCCTCTACCCCCGCCCCGCGCTTTCGGGCCTCACGATAGCGCGCCAAGAGAATGATGCCGACGTTGATTCCGTTGCCGACGATGATCGATCCCAAAAAAGCAGTGTTCGAATTGAGCTCGGTGACGTTGCCGGGAGGGCACGCTGCGATTCCGAACGCATACACGGTCGCGAGAAGCAGCGGCGGAAACAGCACCAGAATGCTGCGCCACCAACGGAAGTAGAGGACAATGACCACGATCTCGGCGACCCCGACGAGAATCGACGACAGGGATAGGTCGGCTTCGAGCGCTTGGAGCTCCTCCACCGAGATCGCGATGTCGGAGCTGTAGCCGAGTCTCATCCCGACGGCGTACTTGTCGAGTCCGCCCAGCGAGCGCACGTCGTCTTTCACGCGGTCAAGGAGCGCCCGCGCTTGATCAGCACCGGTCGTGAACTCGCTGGCTTCGACGAAGAGCAGCGTGAGGTGCTTCGACCCGTCGGAGAAACGACCGTGATCCGACTTGCGCGCCTTTTCGCGCGAGAGCTTTTGATCGTACTTCCTCTCGATGTCCAACACGTCGAGAGAGGGCGGGGGCTCGGAGTCGTCGAGCAAGTAGCCCGACTCGCGCTCGACTTCGTAGTCGCGCCGCGCCTGGATTCGACGCAAAATTTCTTTGAGATCGACAAGGTCGACGTAGAGCGGGGCATGGTGCTCGACGAATTGTTTTTCCACGTCGTCGCCGGTGCGAACTTCGCGCACCATGGTCGATGGGTAGCTGCGGATGCGCTCGGCCAGATCGTCAAGGAATCGCTCACCAGCGGCGAGGTTCTCCGGCCGTCCGACGTCCACCACGACACCGAGGTATTGCAGCCCCGGAAGGCGCTCGCGCATTTCGTCGAGCGCGCGTACGGATGGCGCGCCGCGCGGCAAGAGTTCCTCGAGGTCGCTCCTGAGGTGACGGTAAAGCGAGACGGTGCGGAGGGTCGCCGGCACCGCAAGCAGCGCGGCGCACAGCCAAAGCAGCCAGCCGTAGCGAAGCGTCCAAGCAACGAAGGCTCGAGTGACGGCGCCAGGGCCCGACGTCCGTCTCATCGTGCGCAAGACCGTAGGCGTAACCGCCCCTGCGTCAACGCGTTCGACATCGGGTCACGGCAGGAGCCTGCACGGTCACGATGCGCGGCGAGTCGCCCAATCGCACACGGCCGCACGGTGGTGCCAGACCCGTCGGAACGCATCGACATAGCGGTCGACGACCTCGTCGGACTGGGCGATGAGCGGGCAAGACTGCGAGAAGAGGACGATCGATCCGTCCAGCAGCGCCTTCGTTTGCGGGTAACGGGCGGGGTCGTAATTCGAGGCAATGTTGGTGCCCCCCTCCCGGGGCCGTGGAAAGCCGCCCCTCGGATCCCTGCGTTGAAAGACGCTTTGCGCCGGAAGTGGTGCGGACTGCCACTGGACCACTTCCAGCCCTTCGGCCCGCAAAGCGAGCATCATCGCGTCGCGTAGCCGCGTCGCGGGCAGGGCGAGCCCGGCGCGCTCTGGATCGAGCCGCACTCGGAACTTGTGGTGAACCGACGTTCGCCCGGGCGCAACGAAAGGCGGCAGGACGCCCGGGAGCTCGGCAAGCGCGCGCGAGATTCGCTCGGCGCTTCGCTGGCATCGCTCCGTCCTCTCCGGCAACTTGGCGAGCTGCGCGCGCGCGAATGCGGCTGCCATCTCATTTCCCCTGTACATCGACCCGATCGCGCGCGTGTCGAGGGCCCGCGTGCCATCCAGCGGCCGTCCCGCGTCGTACTCCTCTTCGTCGAGGTGCGAAACGTCTTGCCCGAAGTTACGGACCGACGCTGCTTCGTCGGCGACGGCGCGATCGTTGGTGACGAAGAGGCCACCCTCGCCTGCAGACAGATTCTTGCTCGATTGCATCGAAAAGGCGCCGGCTGCGCCAAGCGCGCCGACGCGCTGTCCACCGAAAGTCGCGCCGTGCGCTTGCGCAGCGTCTTCCACGACTGCGAGATCGTGACGGTGGGCGACCGCCAGCAACGCCTTCATGTCGGCGGCGCATCCGTGAATGTGCACCGGCATGATCGCCCGTGTGTGGGGAGTGACAGCGGCCTCCGCAGCGGCCGGATCGATACAGCCGGTCACGGCGTCGACGTCCGCGAAGACGGGAAGCGCCCCGACATGCAAGACGGCGAGAGGCGTTGCAACGAAACTGTACGCCGGCACGATGACTTCGTCGCCGGCACGGACCCCCGCGGCCGCCAGAGCCACCAGGAGCGCGCTGGTTCCACAATGTGTGAAGAGGCAGTGCTTCGCGCCGACGAAGCGCGCGAACTCCTCCTCCAGTGCCCTCGATTCGGGCGCGTAAGGGCCGGAAAGGATACCGCGCTCGAGCACGCGGGCGACGGCGCGGCGTTCTTCCTCGCCAACGACAGGCCAAAGCCGATGCGACTCCGGAGCCAGGACGGGCGTACCCCCCAAGAGGGCGAGCTCGTCGCTGTGGGTCACGGCGTGGGCTCCGCGTGGGCCTTGACGCCGTTCGTATGAACCGCAGGCCTTGCGCTTTCATGCGCGCGCGCCCACTCGAGGAGAAGCTTCTCCTGCTTGAACAGGTCGTGCACCGGAGATTCGCCTGGCGCGTGGTAAGGCGACTTGAAGAACATCGAGAGCTGTCGCTGAACACCGCGCTCGCCAACGCGCTTTGCGACATCGAGTAGCCGGACCAGATCGATGACCAGGGGGGCCGCCAGCACCGAGTCCTGGCACAGGAAGTTGATCTTCATCTGCATCGGTACGCCGGCGAAGCCGACGATGTCGATGTTGTCCCACGCCTCCTTCGAGTCGCCGCGCGGTTTGTAATAATGAATGTGGACTTGGTGGTTCTCGACCTGGTAGCCGACGATGGAGTCGAGGACGGCAGCTTTGCTGAGGACCTTGGTCTTGTTGGACGAGGGGTCATCCAGGACGAGCCCGTCGCTGTTGCCGAGGACGTTGGCCGAATACCACCCTTCGATCAGGAGCCGTCGGGCGCGAAACATCGATGCGAGCGCGGTCTTGACGAGCGTCTGCCCCGTCTTGCCATCCATGCCTGCATAGGGATTGCCATTCTCGATGGCGTGAGCCGCGAGCGCAGGGACGTTGGTCAAGCTCGGCGTGAAGTTGCAGTAGGGGATGCGGAGCTTGTTCGCGGCGTAGAAGTATCTCATCGCGGGCGTAATCCCGGGATCGTTCGCGTCGAGCCCGGCCTCGAACGCGTGCAAGTCGCTGTGGACCGGTTGCACGTCCAGGAAGCGTTCCGTGGACGCGAGGTTCACCATCACGATGCGGTCGAGCCCTTGTGACTTCTTGAAACTCTCGAGGTCGCGCTCGAGCGTTGCGATCTCCTCGCGAAAGCCGCCGGTGCGCACGATATTGTCGCCGCTCAGTCCTCCGACGTACGACTTGGCGAACACCGCGGGCCATGGTTTGACGCGCTCGAGCTCCGGTCGGACGCTCTCCAGCACGTGCGCCGGAAGAACCTTGTGGCGCAATGCTCCCTGGTAGGCGTTGGCGAACTGCAAGTCCCACCCTCCGAAGACGAGGTGGTCGAGCGGCACGAAGTCGAGCAGCTCGGTGATTGACTCGGCGATCCGTGCGTCAGTCTTCTCCGTGACCATCCCGATGCGCGGAGCTAGCCCGCGCTTCATCAGTTCGACGCCGGCGATCACTGTCGACGCGACGGCTCCGTTGACTCCTACGATAGCTACCCCGATCCGGTTCATGGCGCGCTTTCTCGATTGCGGTGCAATGGTGGGCTAGCGGACCGTGGCCGCGTGCTTCCAGAGCAGTTTTTTCTTGTTGTCGTCGACGATGCGGGGGAACTTGCCCTGCACATTTCCACTCGTAACCTCTTCAAGAAAAAGGCGCGCCCCACCGCGCGACAGCGGCACGATACGCGATGCAAGCAGAGCGACGTCGCCACTCCGATGCTCGCGGTAGACGCGGTTCTGTGTGCACAATCCTCGATCGAACGCCGCCGCGAACGCGTCGAGGTCTGTCGGCCCCGCGCCTTCCTCGAATTCGACGAATAGCAAGTAGCGTGATTTCGCAGTCCCGTCGACGCCGACGTCCGCGGCAGCCCCGAACTCGAGAGTGGTGCACGGGCATTGCAGGCGCGCGAACTCGACGGCATGCTCGATCTCGACATGCGTCATCAGCTCTTGGGTCAAGGACAGGCATCCCGAGAGACGGCCCATGAACTCGATCCGCGGAGGGTCCACCGACGTGAATCGCACGATGTCGCCGAGTTCGTAGGCGTAGAGTCCCGACGAAGTCGTCACGACGATGCTGTAGGGCTGGCCCGTTTGGACCGACCAGAGGGGCACGCGCGGCGGCGACGGTCGTTCGCGCGCCTCGAGCGGCACGAATTCGAAGAACGTTCCGCGGCTCGGCAACATCAGCAAGCCCCGCGCCCCGGTGAAATCGCTCGCCGCGTAGACGCCGCCCTCCGTGGCGTTGTACGTGTCGACCAGGGTGACGTCATCTCGGCCCACGAAGTCGCGTATCACGGGAAGATAGGGCGCTGCTGCCACCCCTCCCCCGAACAGCACCCGGAGGTTCGGCCAGATGTCCGACACGGTCCGTGCCGAACGGCCCCGGGCGCGCGCGGCCGCAAGAACCTTCTCGAAGAGCAGCGTGAACCAACAGGTCGTTCCCGTGATGGCCCGCACGTCGTGGTCGATGTATCGCTCGGCGATCACGCGAAGCTTGTCGTCGTAGTTTGCGATCGTACGCACGTCCTCGTCCGGCAAGTACACCGGACGCGTGAAGGCGGGCATCTTGGTCATCATGAGCGCTGGGTTGGACGTCACCCAGACAGGGCCCTCACGGCGCATGGTCGTTGGCGGGAATAGGCCGAGCGTAAACCCGCAGAGCATCTCGTCGTCCTTCGACGAGCGTAAATAGCGCATCACGGTATCTGCTCCGGCGCGCTGCTGGAAACGGATTTGCCGGTCGCTGATCGGCAAGAACTTGGGGCGTCCATGGTTCGACGAACCCGACGAGTGACCGAAATACTCCACGAACTCGGGGATCAAGAGATTGCGCTCCCCTGCTCGCATGCGGTCGATGTACGGCGCGAACGAGTCGTAGTCGCCGACAGGGACGTGGCGCGCGAAGTCGTCGTAGCCACGGAGATGGCCAAAGCGATGCGCACGGCCAAAGTCAGTCTCTTTGGCATGCTCGAGAACAGACGTCAGCGTTTTTTCCTGGGCGCGACGCACGTTCCGCAACGCCCGGTCCCATGCCGCGACCTGGACGCGTGCGATGTGCTGCATTGCTCGGCCGACGATGTGCGGGTACGCAGAGCGAACGAGGTCGCGTCGATGCGCCCCATCTCTCGTCACGGCGAGGTCGAAACGAGAGGTGACGCCGGGGCCTCTCGTTGCAACGCTGTCGAAACTGGAGGAC
>JALYHX010000456.1 GCA_030776305.1 Myxococcota bacterium | reverse complement strand
CTCGGGCCACTCGAGCAGCTGGCTAGGGCGGGAGACCACAAGGCCGTCATTCGCGTGGTGGACGCGATCGCTCGCGATCCAGAATGGGAGGTCCGAGCGCGCGCAGCCGAGGCGGCAATGGGCACTCCGGCCGCACAACCGGCGCTACGCAGCGCCGCATACGATCCAGAGCCCCGCGTGCGTGAAGCTGCGCTGCAGTCGCTTGGAGCATCACCCTCGCCAGATGCGGTCCCGGTGGCAAAGGCGCTCTTGTCGAAGGGCGACTGGTCGTTTGTCAAGACTCAGGCAGTCGCCGTGCTCGCAAAGTCTCCGCCCTCCGGCGACGTAGACGGCGCGCTGGGCGGGGCGCTGCGCGACCGCTCCGTAGGCGTTCGCGGATCGGCCATCGTTGCGCTGGGGATCCATCGTGCCAGAGCGTGGCACGACGCAATTCGCGGGCGTCTCGACGACAAGGATGAGAACGCCGAAGTGCGTGCGGCCGCAGCGCGAGCCCTTGGAGCCGTTTGCGACGTGGGCTCGACCGATCGGCTGACGGAGCTTTCGCTCGAGCTCGGCGAACCAGGGATCGGCGAGGATGAGCAGGGCGTTGCCCTTGGAGCGCTGGTCGGGCTCGCGGCACTGCAGCCTCGAGATTTGCGCAATCGACTCGCGCCCCTCCTCGCGCAGGCCGCTCCGCCTCATGTCCGCGCCGCCGCCCAGCAAGCCGTCTCGGCGCAGGGTGGGTGTCGTTAGAGCCGCACGCCCGACTTCACGCTAAGCCTTGGGCGCATGGATGGTCCCACGCGCATCTCTCCGCAGGAAGCCAGTGAGAAGCTCGCCGATGGTTGGACCTACGTAGACGTCCGTACCGCGCTCGAGTTCGAAGCCGGCCACCCCGAGGGAGCGGTCAACGTTCCCCTCCTTCACGCGGCGACCGGCGGCATGGCACCGAACCCGGATTTCGTCCGTGTCATGACCGCGACGTTTCCGAAGGATTCGAAGATCATCGTCGGATGCAAGTCGGGAAGCCGCTCGCTGCGCGCTGCAGTGATGCTGTTGGCCGAAGGCTTCACCCATGTGCTCGATCAGCGTGCCGGCTGGGACGCCGCGCGAAGTTCGTTCGGCGCAGTCACCGAGCCGGGCTGGTCACGTACAGGTCTGGCGACCGAGCAGGGACAACCAAGCGGTCGCTCGTGGGAGGATGTCAAGCGAAAGGCGGGGTAGGGCGACTCTCGACTCCCATCAACGGCGGCGCTAGCGGGACCGGTTGCCGCGATCGTAGTCCGCGGCATCGCGCTCGACGACCTCCCGATCGCGCGAGGCTCGCTCGGCTTCGGCCTGGAGCTCCGCGGTGAATACCGTCAGGCCCCAGATACCGTTCTCACGCCGACGGAACGGATAGCGAGTCCCGCGTCCGGTGACGACCGTCGCGCGATCGCCCTGTACGTCGACATGTGCCGCTCCCGACAAATCGCGCTCGAGGCGCGCGATCCATCCCTTGCGGGTGGCCAAGAGAGCGAATACGTCGGCCCCGTCCCGCCCTTCGGCCTCTTCGTGCCACGCTTCGAGCAAGCGCTCGCGCTCTCCGCGTGGATAGCTCGCACGCACGCGATCGCATGCTTTCGCGCGCATGTCGCGAATCGTATACGCCGCCCACTGAGCATCGGTCTCGAGATAAGGAAACGCATCGCGCGGCCGCCGCTCCGCGATGCAAAGGGCAATGCGCGCATAGGCTCCCGCAGGCGTGGTGTCCGGGGGGAAAGGGCGATGATTGATGGCGATCGCGCTGACGCAAATCACCAGGAGCAAGGCCGCCGCAATGAACTGGAGCAGCCGTCGACGCATCCGCGTTAGAAGGACATACCATGTGGCTCGAGTCGACCGTCGTCGTGGTTGTCCCCGCCTGGGATGAGGCCCCACGCATAGGCTGCGTTCTCCAGGGCATTCCGTCGTGGGTCGACGCCATCGTCGTCGTCGATGATGCCAGCCGCGACCGTACGGTGGAGGTTGCCCGCGCCGTCGGCGACGAGCGCGTCCAGATTGTGCGGCATGATCTCAACCGGGGCGTCGGCGCGGCCATAGCCACTGGCTACAAGCAAGCCGCCACGATTGCGCGAGGGCCGCGCGACGTTTTCGTCGTGATGGCTGGTGACGATCAGATGGATCCGCGCGACCTGCCGTTTCTCGTGGCTCCGATCGCTCGTGGGGATGCCGAGTACGTCAAAGGGAACCGTTTCCACTCGTGGGGAGTCGCGCGCACGATGCCAGCGGGGCGGCTTTTCGGTGGCCTCGTTCTTTCGTGGGCGACGTCGCGTGCGATTGGCGTTCGCGTGTCCGACAGTCAGTGCGGTTACACGGCAATCGCGGGGGAAGCGTGCGCGAGACTCGAGCTCGACGCACTGTGGCCGCGCTACGGTTACCCGAACGATCTCCTGTCACAGCTCACCATGCGCAACATGCGCGTGACCGAGGTGCCCGTGCGCGCAGTCTACGGCGACGAGGTGAGCCGGCTACGATCACACCACGTGCCGGTCGTCGCGGCGCTCGTCTTACGCGCCTGGCTCCGGCGGCGGATTGCAACGCCTGCCTCATACGAACGCCATATCCCGGGGACCATTTCTTCGTCCCGAGAGCGCTCGAGACTCTAGGTCGGAGGTGCCGTATTGAGCTGGCGCAGAGCGGGTCCAGCCACCACACCCTCACCGAGGTGGACCGCCTCCCGTACGCCTGACCGTGTCGGGTATCGGCGTGAAATGCGCACAGACAGACGAGAGGGATCCCTGATTCTGATCTGTGACGTCGCTGCTGGCTGAAGTCGCGCGGTCGACCGCCATGCCCGATCGCCGCCGTGGTGCGCTGCTACTCGCGCCGAGTGCGCCACTCGGTTGTCGGTGCGAGCCGCTTGGTCGCGCGCGTGGTGGATGCTCGCACATCGAGTGTTTCCCTTCGCAGTCGCGCGAACCGGTTCACCCGTCGAGCATTGCTGCGGAGCCGCGCGATCAACTCCGTTGCACCGCGTGCAATCGGTTCGTCCGACGGCTTCTCGCATCAAGCCACAGGCTCGGCGCGATTTCACGTGCACCGATCTGGTTCACCCGTCGGCTCCAGCCCATTCATCGATGGCTCCAGTCGATTGAACGTCGATCGATCGCGCTGAGCCGACGGCTTTTCGTGCGGAGCCATTTGCTTTTCTCGTGAAGCCGCTCGCTCCAACGGATCACACGACGGCTTTTCCGGCGGAGCCAAGTGCTTTTCCGTCGAAGCCGTCGGCTCCAGCCGATTGCTCGATGGCTCCGCCGCCTCGCTCGCCGCAAACAGCAGCGTTCTGCAGCGTTCTCGCGCCCTTGTTCAAAATCGGACCACTCGCTGTCGATTTTCGACTCCGGCACGCCGGAGCCGCGTCACAGCTTAGCAACGGTAGGTTCAGGGGAAGCCTTCGGCCATCGTTGTCGAGCTGATCGGATAGCGATACTATCCGCATGGTATGGCCCACGATTCGCTCACGGTGTCGGAGCTTGCCTCCGAGGCTCGGACACCTGTGTCGACGATCAAGTTCTACGTGCGTGAGGGCGTTCTTCCTTCCGGAGACGCATCGGCGAAGCACCGGGCCTTCTACGGGCAGGCTCACGTTCGACGACTGCGGCTGATTCGAGCATTGCGCCAAGTGGGAGGCCTGGGGATGCCCGCGATACGCGAGATCTGCAAGCGGCTCGATGGGAAGGGCGCAGGCGCTTTCCACGACGTCATCTCCCATG
>JALYHX010000455.1 GCA_030776305.1 Myxococcota bacterium | reverse complement strand
CACCCGCCAGGTTCCGTGGCTCGCACGCCTCGTCTTCATCCTTCTCCTCTCGCTGGGGATGGTTGCCGTGTCATTCGCGACCCAAATCGTCGTCCCGGTGGTTCTGGGACTGCTCTCACTCTTTTTTGCTCGCCGCCCCCTGACGAACGCAGCCGAGGCCGTGCGCAATGCCGGCAACACCGCCGTCGATGCGATGCAGTGGGCACGCCGCCGCTGGTTGCTCGGCGGAGTCAGCGAACCCAACTCCGAGGACGACTCCCGATCGCGCGTTCGCGTGGGGGAAGAATCGATGCCGCAAACGCGCATCGCGGAAGACGACGATGCTACAGACGCCGTCGATCCAATCGAGGCGTCCACCGCAGCCGACGAAAAATCCCGTCCCGCGAGTTGACTCGAAGACGACTGGCCTCTGCGCGCACGCCCCCGGTGTTACGGTTTGGGACATGATCTCGACGGCACGTCACACGCGCCTGCTCGACGACATTCGCAACGAATTTCCCGACTTCGTGATCCGTCACAAGCGTGAGAGCCCGATTCAGCGCGTGATCTCGATCGCCCTTGTCGCGCTGACGCTGGGCGGTCAACGCCACTACCTGACCCGCTATCACACCGTGCTGTTCGGCAAACTCTACGTCTCGGACGCGTGGCGAACGATGAGCGACAGCGAGCGGTACGTTCTGCTCCGACACGAGCGGGTGCATTTGCGCCAGCGGGAGCGCATGGGCGACGGTGCGATGGCATTCGTCTATCTCGTCCCCTTCTTCCCGCTTTTTCTCGCCTGGGGCCGCGCGCGTATCGAGTGGGAGGCATACGTCGAGACGATCCGCGCCACCGCCGAGGTATACGGCCTGGCTGCGGCGCGGGCGCTGGAGGACGAAATCGTCCGCCGATACACCGGTCCGGACTACGGATGGATGTGGCCGTTCCCTCGCACGGTGCGCCGGTGGTTTGCCTCGGTCATCGACGACCTGGAGAGCGAGGCTGCGTCCACCGATTGACGTGACAGGCGGGCCCCGTGGAGGAGTGGTCGACACGTATACACAGACATCTGCTAATGCGTGGTGGAGATACCCATGGCCGTCGTCGGAATCGACCTCGGAACGACCAATACCGTCGCAGCCTACGTGCGTGGCGGCCGAGTTCACGTCGTCGCCGACGAAGAAGGACGCCGGTTGCTGCCGAGCGTCGTGTCCTTCCCCCCCAGCGGCGGGGTCCTGGTCGGGCATGCCGCGAAGGAGCGCCGCGTCGTCGACGCGAGGAATACCATCGCAAGCGTCAAGCGGCTCATCGGGCGCGCTTGGGACAGCGATGAGATCCAGCGCGCGCGCAGGCGCGTAGCCTTCGAGCTCAAGGAGGGGCCCGCGCGGGGCCCGGTCATCGTGGTACGGGGTCAGGAGCACACGCTGCCCGAGATCAGCGCGTTCGTCCTGGAGCGTGCCAAGCGGATCGCAGAGCGCGCGCTCGGCGAGATGGTGGACCGCGCGGTCATCACCGTCCCGGCGCACTTCAACGAGCTCCAGCGCGCCGCGACGAAAGTGGCGGGCAGCATCGCGGGGCTCGAAGTCGTGCGTATCATCAACGAGCCGACGGCCGCCGCACTTGCCTATGGGCTGGGGCGCTCCGCTCGAGAGCGCGTGGCCGTGTACGACTTCGGCGGGGGAACGTTCGACTGCACGCTGCTGCAGTTGTCCGGCAGCGTGTTCGAGGTCCTTGCGACGGCCGGGGACTCCTTTCTCGGCGGTGACGACCTCGATCTCGCGATCGCCGAGCGCATCGCCGGCGCATTCTTGCACGCGCACCGCTACGATCCCCGCGCGGATCCGCAAGCCTTCGAGCGCCTCTGCGTCGCCGGTGAGAGGCTCAAGATCGAACTTTCGTCCAACGAGCACGCGCACGCCAAATTGCACGAAGTCGCGTTCGGGGTCGGCGGAACGCACTTGAACCTGGACTTCGGCCTCGCGCGCGCAGAGCTCGACGGACTCGCCACCCCTCTCGTCGAGCGAACGTTCGCGGTTTGCCAGGAAGCGTTATCGATCGCGCGGTTGACCGTCAGCGACTTCGACAAGGTCATCCTCGTCGGGGGCTCGACGCGAATTCCACTCGTGCGTCAGCGCGTCGAGCAATTCTTCGGCAGGCTCCCGCTGGACCGCGTCAACCCCGAAGAGGTCGTCGCCGTCGGCGCCGCGGTCCAAGCCGCCGCCCTCACGGGGCCATTGGCGAGCCGCGACATCCCTCCTGCACCGGTCCCTGGCGCCCGCAACCCGCATCCGGCGTCGTCGCCGCTTCCAGTCGACACGTTGGACGATGAGGTGACGCTGTCCACAGACATGACTGCGATCCTCGCGGAGCGCGAAAAGCTCACGCGCATCCAGGAACCGCCACGCGTTCCGGATCGATCGCCCGTGCTGGTCGACGTGACGCCGCGCGCACTCGTCGTCGAAACGGTGGGCGGATGGTGCGATGTGGTCGTGCAGCGCAACTCGAAGATCCCCTGTGAGCGCA
The DNA here is from genome assembly GCA_030776305.1 of Myxococcota bacterium. Lineage (GTDB taxonomy): Bacteria > Myxococcota_A > Polyangia > Polyangiales > Polyangiaceae > Palsa-1150. Next base: position 3,061 of record JALYHX010000455.1, on the reverse strand, counting down.
CGCGCGCATTCGCGACATCCAGCGACGGACAGACGGTCGTTCGCGTACGGGTCGCGCAAGGAGAGGAGGCGTACTTCGCCCAAAATACCTACTTGGGCGAGGTGGAGCTGTCGGGATTGCAGTTCGCGCCGCGCGGGCAAGTCACAATCCAGGTCCGATTCGAGGTGGACGAAAGCGGCACGCTGCAGGTGTTCGCGACCGACCTGTCGACCGGACGCGAAGCACACGCCATGTTGCAGCTCGTTGGAATCGCGGGCGCGGAAAGCGTGGCCGCGATGCGAACGCGTCGGGCTGCCTTGAGGCTGGAGGGCTGAGGTCTTCCATCGCCGCCCGCGCCGACTCCAGGCGGCGGTGCTAAATGGGGGAGGCGACATGTCTGGGACGGGCGAGCTCATCTTCGCGTGGCTGCAGGTGCTCGACGAACTCACGTATTATGAGCTCTTCGGCATTGCTTCCGAGGCAAGCATTGACGAGGTGCGCGAGGCATTCCATGAATTCTGCGACACGTTTCACCCGGACAGACACGTCACGCGATCGTCCGAGGAGCGTCGCGCCGTGTCGACGATTTTCAAGCGCGGCACCGAGGCGTACCTCGTTCTTTCGGACGGCGCGCTGCGCCGCCACTACGACGCGCAACTCACCGTCCGGCCGCAAGGCCGCCCTCAGCGCATGGGCTTTTCCCCGTTCTCACGTCCGCCATCGAGCCACCCTCCCGGGGAGGCTCCTCTAGGCGACGCGGTGCGTTCTCCGGCGGCCCGGCCCTTCGCCCGCCGCGCCGAGGAACTGATGCGCAAAGGCGACCTGCAGCAGGCCAAGCTGCAGCTGGTGATGGCCAATCATCGAGATCCCGGAAACGAAGTCCTTGCAGCCGCGCTGCGAGACATCGAGGCGAAGCTCGCGGATCCGAAAAATTGGCGCGCGGGCCGTCCCTGATGCAGGCTCGACTCCGTCTCTGAGACACTGCGCAAACATGCTAGCGTCGGGTCGATGGCTCGCGTGAAGCTCCGACTTCAGGACGCAGTCTTCTATGCGCTGTTGACGCTCACTACACTGACGTTCGTCGCGGAGATCTTCTTCATCTTTCTCGAAACGCCGATCGAAGCGCGAATGGGCATCGTCCAGAAAATCTTCTACTTTCATGCCCCGAACGCATACGCCTTCTACCTCGGCGCTGGGGCCTGCTTTGTAGGATCCATCGCTTATCTCGTGCGGCCGACCGATGCGCGCGACGCGCTGGCGCGCGGCGGCGCGGAAGCGGCCGTCGCTTTCGGCGCCGTCGTGCTGACGACGGGGCCGCTGTGGGGAGCGAAAGCCTGGGGGACGTTCTGGACCTGGGACCCCCGACTCACGACGATGCTTCTCAGCTTTCTCATCTACCTTGCCTACCTCGTGCTGCGGTCGTTTGCCGGTGAAGGCACGGGCGAGCGGCGCTTCGCGGCGGCACTTGGTGTTCTCGGAGCGGCGAACCTCCCGATTATCCATTTCAGCGTGCAGAAGTGGGGCGGACAGCACCCGGTCGTCATCGCGGGCAGCGGTGGTGGATTGCAGCATCCAGCAATGAAGATCGCCCTCGGCCTGGGATTTTTTGCGTTCACGCTGCTCGCCGTTCTGGTCATCTGGGTGCGGGCACGGGTCGAGCTCGGTCACAGCCGCTTGCGGCGCGCCGAAGAGGACGCGATCGACCTGGGACTCGACGCGAGGACCGAAGCATGACGCAAGCAGCAGGAACGAACGCGGCGCCGCAGACGGCGGATGGTCGTTCAACGAGCTTCCAGGCGGTGCAAGGGGAGCCCGAGCACTACAGCGGCGAGACCCTTCTTGTGACCGCGTACGCCCTGATCTGGATGATCCTTTTTGCGTGGATCGCCATCCTATGGCGCAAGCAGAGCGCGCTCGACACGCGGCTCGCCGGCCTCGAGCGCGAGATCGACAAGGCTGCTGCACCAGACGGCGACAAGCGACGCTCATGAATACGCCCGGTCCAGAGCACTTCATCTTCATCCCGGGAATTCTGCTCATCGGAATCGTCCTCGGGTACATCATGGGCGCCCGCGCCGCACGCGCGCAGATTCAGCGACGGCGGCTACGCGCGAGAGAGTGAGCGGACATGTTCGACTTTGAACCGACGGAGGAGCAGCGTGCGCTGGTAGAGACCGCAAGACGTTTCGCGCGGGAACGAATCATCCCCGTCGCGGCGGAGTGCGACCGGGAGTCGAAATTTCCCAAGTCGATTTTCGACGAGGCTCACGCCATCGGTTTGGTCAATCCGACGCTTCCGGCCGAGTACGGAGGCCCTGGATTGAGTGGCCTCGACTGCGCGCTTGCGACCGAGGAGCTCGCATACGGCTGCTCGGGGATCACGACGAGCATGACGGGGAACACGCTCGGACTGACACCGATCGTGCTCGCGGGGTCCGAGCCGCAAAAGAAGAAATACCTCGGGTGGCTGGCGAGCGAACCCGTGATGGCGGCGTACGCGACGAGCGAGCCATCGATGGGCAGCGACGTCGCTGCAATGCAGTGCCGTGCGCACAAGGACTCGGCGGGAGGCTGGGTTCTGGCAGGCACGAAACAATGGGTCACCAACGCGACTCTCGCGAGCTTCTACGTGATCTTCGCGACCGAAGATCCCGCGCTCAAACACAAGGGAATCGGCGCATTCATCGTCGAGCGATCACAGCAGGGAGTGAAGCCGGGGCGCCACGAGGACAAGCTCGGCCAAAGGGCAAGTGACACGGCGCAGCTCGTGCTCGACGACGTGCATCTGGCTGCGGGCCAGCTCCTCGCCCCTCCGGGCCAAGGCTTCAAGCTCGCCATGGAGACGTTCAACCAGACGCGCCCCGACATCGGAGCTATCGCCGTCGGAGTCATGCGCCGCTGCCTCGACGAGTGCGTCGCTTACGCCAAAGAGCGAAAGACGTTCGGTCAGCCCATCGCGCAGCACCAGCTCATTCAGTGGATGATCGCCGAGATGGCGATTCGCATCGAGGCGACGAGCCTCCTCGTGCGGAAGGCCGCGTGGAACCTCGACAAGGGGATCCGCAATCCGATCATCTCGAGC
>JALYHX010000454.1 GCA_030776305.1 Myxococcota bacterium | reverse complement strand
CCACGGGGGAGGCGATCAGCGCACGCGAAGTTGCGAACATGCTCCACGACGCGGATGAAGCGCTCGTCGCTGGGGATCTGGTACGCGCGCGCTCCCTCTATCTCGACGCGCTCGGACGCGCTCCGCGGCATGGCGAGATTGTACGGCGGATCCTCGAAATCGATGCTCGCGCGCCCGAGCGCACAGAGGCGGCGCTTGCGACGCTCGCCGAGGCAAGGCAGGCGGACGGCGAAGCCCACTTCGGCACGACACCGGGCGAACTGCTTGCGAAGATCGGTGAGGCGGACGCGGCCGTGGCAAGCCTCGAGCGCACCGGCGATACGGAGCCGACTCCCGCGCTCGGTGCGCGGGCGTTCGAAATTGCCGCACGCATCACGCCCGACGCCGAAGAGGCGTCGCGATGGCTCGATCGCGCTCTCGCTCGCGCGCCATGCTCGACAACGGCCCGCTGGATGCGGGTCATGCGCTACCTCGAGCTCGGGCGACTCGATGAAGCTCTTGCCGATGCAGAGCATCTCGAGGCGCTCGCGCGCGGTGGGGATGCGAAGTGCCTAGTTTGGCTGCGGGCCGGCAGGGCGTGGCACGCAGTGGGCCAGAGCGCTCGCGCGGGACCACTCTTCGAGCGGGCCTTGCGGTATGCACCCGATGAGCCAGAGGCCTTGGCGGGCCTGGGTGCAGCCCTGGTCGTCGATGGGCGCGAAGCGCGGGGCGTCGCCGTGCTGACGCGGGCCGTCGAGCTGGCGAGTCCGGCAGCCGCTCTGCCAATCGCACTCGAATTGGCGCGCGCTCTCGCGGAACGCCTCGACGATTTGCCCGCCGCGGTCGCCCGCATTTCGGCAATACCCGCCGATGCGCACGAAGGAGCGGTAGCCCGGGGGCTCGAAGGACGCTGGCGCGCGCGCCTTGGCGACCTGGCCGGCGCGGCGCTCGCATTCGCGCGATTGCGCGAGCTCGCGTCATCTATGGCCGTCGCATCTGGCTCCCCCCCCCTGTGCCCGACCAGCGGCGAAGCGATGGACGACGGACGCACGGCGACGATCGTCGCGCTGCTGGTCGAAGGTGCAGACCTGTTGCGCGGTCGACTTGGCGATGCACGCGGCGCGCAGCGGCACCTTGCGGCCGCTCTTCGCCTTCGACCGCACGACGCCGAGCTGCGCCGGGCATACCGCGAGGTCGGCGCCCTCGTCGCGGGCGATGGTGGGGGGCGGTACAACTCGACTCCTAGGCAGGAGCGCGCGGTTTTTGCGCTTTCCGAGATCGGGCCGGCAGTTCACCCGGCGACTGTCGTATCGCGCCTGTCCACGTTCGATCTCGCGCCCGCTGCGGACGATGCGCCTGGCACCGAGGAAGAGGCGCGCGCCGCCATTCGCGTCGAGGAACTGACGCGTCAGCTACAGGCCAACCCTAGGGACGACGCTACGGCAAACGAGCTCGCGTCGCTCCTGGGGGCGCTCGGTCGCAGTCACGAACTTCTCGCGTTAATCAGCGCGCGCCTCGAGGATGCGACTCCCGAAGGGCGCGTTCTGCTGGCGCCGCAGGCGCGTGCTGCCCTTGCGCGCCTCGCCACGGAAGCCGAGCGCGCGGGACGGCTCGAGGAGGCCTCGCTGTATCGTACATCGATGGAGCGAATGGCCGGTGAGCTGGACAAGAGCGATTGATCTTACGTTGCAGCGACCACACCCAGCCTGATCTTCGCCTCCTGGATCGCGCCGTCCACGGCGCGGCCGTCGAGCCCGCAGGCGGTGGCGACTTCGTGAGCGTGTCGCGCTGGACGTCGCTGGCTTGAGCAACGAGCGCGCCGACACTAGGGCATGGTGAGCGGATTTGGGTCGAGGTAAAGGTCGAGGCGTCCGGTCGCGTCCGTGATTGTTCGGCCTATTTCGATTGCCGAACCATTCTGCGGCGGTATTGTGAACACGCGCACGATGGCGTTGGCGATCAGGTTTCCGCCAGATCCATTGACGAGCAGGCTTACTCCGTCCGCAAGCTCCACCTGATGGTGGACCGGGACCGGTATCGTCAGCGAAACCTGTTGCGAGCGCGAAACGTGCAGCGGTTGCCATACCCAAGGCAGCCGCGTTCCGTCCGGAGGCTCCACGCGCAGTGCGTATTCCCCGGGGTCGAGTGAGATCGAAAATGAGCCGTCGGAATGGGTTAGCGTCTCGACCCCGCGCGGCATACAGGACGCCGTGTCCTTGGGCTTCAGCCCCGCGTCGCCACTAGGCACCGGACATCCGACCGGCAGCGCTTCGACGACCGCGCCCGAGAGCGCGCGGTCATCCGCTAAGGTGGCCATGCCATTTATCGTGGGCGCGACCTGCACGACGAGTCGCAGAGCGCCCATCGGGGCATTTGCATCGCCGCTGGATCCGTCACCCGTATCGAAACCGTCTACGATCGTGACCGCGTGGGAGAATCCGGCGGACGCGTCGGGCACGGACGGATCCTCTGGGCGCACGACGATGCGGTAAACGCCGCGCGGCAGGACGACTTGAAATGTCGATTGGCCCGACGTTGGATTGGGTCGCGGCTGCGCATGCGCGACGAATTCGAAGTTGGGCTCGGGAACGTACGCAGCACCGACGATACTGCCGTCGTTCGATTGACTCGCGTCCGCGGCAGCGCTCGTCCCGGCGTCCGCGGGGTTCGCGCTGCGGGTTGGCACGGCCGCGTAAATCGCAAGCGCCTCGAAGATCAGATCGGCGGCAACGGGAGCGGCATCCGACCATTCGATTGTTCCTTGTACGGTTGCCACGGGTGGGAGCGCTGGATACATCTGCTGGCCCCTGAAAAGGCCCCCTTGCGGCGCGAGTACGTAGGTCGGGAGCGGCTGTGCTTGCGCCGGCGGGGGAGCGATCACGAGCTCCGCGTTCGTGAGTGCGTCCACCGTCGTCGACCCATCCGGCATCGCCGCGGTCGGAGGCGGATGATGGTTGGTCGGCAGCAGCAGGCCGCCATCCGCCGCCGGTCCTGGACCGATCGTCTTGACGGGAGAAATGGGTCGCTTGGTCGTGGCGTCGCGCAAATAGGTGGTCCAGCCCTCGAGGCTCCCGTCGGCTCGCGAAAGCTCGAACTGTGGCAGCGTTGCGACTCCTGCGGGCTGGGTCTGCGTGGTCTTGTCAAGTTGGAGCAGCACATTCCCCTGCTGAGGCCGCACGACGTCGATGTCGGGCGGGAAATCGAGGTCGTACGGGGAGTCGGGTGCGATGGTCCGTTCGTACGTCAGCGCAGATTGCAAATCCGTCTGGAACCCGAGCCCCGGGCCAGCGGGCCCGGGCACCCCCGACGGCGACGCCGTCACCTGCGCCTGCACAGGAAAAATGGGCAAGCCGGCGCCCAATGCATCGTTTATGGCGGACGATGCCTTGGGCGGCCACAGCGCCCGGTAGGTGACATGGACGGGGAGGCTGGCTTGCTGACCAATCGTCAACATTGGATTCGACGTCAGCGCCTGCCATTCTTTGGGTTGGACGTTGTAAACGCCTGACGCAACTACAACGGGAAGAGGAAGGTGGACGCACCGTGGGGAGCAGGGGCTTGGCATCGTCGATGTCTTCAGAAGGTCTGCCAAGCCTACGGC
>JALYHX010000453.1 GCA_030776305.1 Myxococcota bacterium | reverse complement strand
GTACAAGCTGATCTGGGATCGATTCCTGGCCTCGCAGATGACGGCCGCGGTCTACGATCAAACCAGCATCGACATCGACGCGATCGCTTCCGACAAGACCGTGTATGGACTGCGCGCGAGCGGGCGGGTCCTCAAGTTCAGTGGGTGGCTGGAGGCGTACGGTGTGGCGGAGCCGGCGAGCCGTGCGGTGCCGCTCGCGGGCGAAGGCGACGACGACAAGGAGGGCGAGTCCGCGGGCGACGCCCAGGCGAGGCGCGCACGCGTCGACAAAGAGGCGAGGGACTTGCTCGCCGAGGACACAGAGGCCGTCCTACCTGAGATCGCCGAGGGCCAGACCTTGCACCTGGTGAGGCCCCCGGGGGTCATCACCGAACAAAAATTCACGCAGCCCCCGCCGCGGTACTCCGAGGCCTCGCTGGTGCGCGAGCTCGAGGAACGTGGCATCGGCCGGCCGAGCACGTATGCCGAGATCATCAGCAAGGTCCAGGCGCGCGACTACGTCGAGAAGATCGACGGCATGCGCTTTCGCCCGACGCTCCTTGGCAAGTTCGTGGTCGATGGGCTCGTGCGGAGCGAACTCGACTTCATGGATCCCGCCTTCACGTCGAAGATGGAGGAGGAGCTCGACGAAGTCGAAGCTGGCAAGGAGGAACGAGTCGACTTGCTCAAGCGCTTCTACAAGCGCTTTCGTATGCAGCTCGATCAAAGCAAGAAAGGCAAGCGCTGGAACCCCGACCCAGAGCCGACGACCGAGAAGTGCGAACTGTGCGGCGGGATGATGCTCAAGCGCTGGTCTCGCAACGGCTGGTTCCTTGGATGTTCGAACTACCCCGAGTGCAAGAGCACGCGTGACCTCGGCGCTGACGGCGTCCCGACGCAACCGCGCGAAACCGGCATCGCCTGCGACAAATGCGGCAAGTCCATGGTGATTCGCAGCGGGCGCTTCGGCGAGTTCCTGTCTTGCGTGGGCTACCCCGGATGCAAGAACGCCAAGCCGGTCCCGCTCGGGGTCAAGTGCCCGAAGTGTGGCGGCGACATCATCGAGATCCGCCCGAAGAAGCGGGGGGGCAAGACGTTCTACGGCTGCTCGAACTACGGGGACGCGAGCATCAAGTGCGACTTCAAGATCTGGCAAAAGCCGCTCTCCGAGATCTGCCCCAGTTGCGGTGCGCCGTTTCTCATCATCGGGGGATCGCGCACCAAACCCGTCATCGCATGCGCCAACAAGGAGTGCGGCTACAAGCGCGCCGTTGGAGAGGCGAGTCCGGCGGGAGCGGCCATCGCGGCAACGACCGGCGGCGCACACGGCGAGCAATCGATCGCCGCACTTTAGCCGTGGTGCCGAGCGCAAGGAAGACCGCGCCATCGCCGATGTGACGTTCCGAGGGGTCCTCACCGTCGATCGCGTCAGTTGGGGCAATCCATTCGTCGGTCCCTATTTTTGGCAAGGTGGCCCCAACCGCGCGATGCTGTGGGTCGTCGTGTCGCGCTGCACGCTCGAGTTCGGGGGGGACCCAATCGCCGTCGCCGAGGGAGGGACGTTGGAGGCGGAATACGCGCTGTTCGATCCCGGGGACATCGAGCTCTTCGCGACCGGGCCGGGGACCATTCGTGAGACTGGATATCGCACGACTGCCGGAGAGGGACGGGCACGGCTCGCGCAATTCGGACTCACGCGAGAGCTCGCCGAGCAAGCTACCGCCGCGGTGAGGCCATGGATCGCGCGCGCATATGCGCGTGGCGCCGCGGTGAGGCGAATCGTCGACAGGCTGGAGGTCGCCGAGATCTTCGACGGCCAGACTTACGATCCCGTGGCCGCGCGGTACCAGGGAGCCTGGCTCGACTTGCCCGCGCTCGCCAATGCCCTCTCCGCCGAACTCGATCCGGCGCAGTCCTCGATCCTGATCCAGGCGCTTCACTTGGCGGCCGTCGTCGCCGAGAGGCCAGAAGATGAGGTCGTGTGGATGGCCACCGCCGAGCTGGCAGTACTGCGCCGACCCGGCGAGCGAACGTTCAAGCGTCTGGCCGTGGAGCAACCCGATGTGCTCGTGCGCGCGCTCGTCACGCTGAAGAGGACGGGCGAGCGCGAGGGCTCCGAGACAGGGCCCGGACGGCAGGAGATCATCGCGCGGCTCGAAGGGCGCGCGCATCGCTCGCCTGCGGCAAGCACTCGCCTGGCCGCCATCGCCGCGGTGCTGGGCGCGCGCGAGGTGCCGGCGCGCGGTCCGCTCACCGATCCGGAGCTCTGGGCGCTCGAAGCGAAGCTCTCGCTCGGCGAAACTGACGGCGTCATCGACCAGCTGGAGGCGATCGAGCGCCGCGGCGGACGAGTGCCAGGGACCATGTACCTGCGCGCCCGGGTGGGGCTGATGGCCGGCAGCGAGGATCCGCATACGCTCGCCGAGCGCGTGTCCGCACTCTCCACATCCATGGCGGCATTCCACGAGCTGCAGCTTCTGGCGGCCCAGGCGTGGGAGGCCGCCGGAGACGTGCGGCGCGCGCACGCGTTTGCACGCGACTTGGCGGACAACA
>JALYHX010000452.1 GCA_030776305.1 Myxococcota bacterium | reverse complement strand
CGCCGACAGCGAGCCATAGCTCGCAGGCGTAGATCCAGCGCTACCCCCGGCCCCGTCCGCGCCCGAGTGTCCGTAGGAGAGGTTGGCATTCACTGGAATCGACGGACCGCCTGCTCCGTCGAATGGGAAAACGGAAGTGGGCAGAAGAGCGCTGGCCGTTCCGGGATTGCCCGGATACGAGAGAATCGAGCCAGGCATGGTCCCCTTGGCTCCGCCGGCGCCTCCCTGCGAAGAGCCGACGACGCACTGACTGATGCCGCCCGGACCGCCGAGCGTGGCCGTTACGTTGTCGTACCACGTGCCCGCTGGAGCGGCGGGCTGCGAGACGGCGTAGTTGGGTGTCGCAATACCGCTAGCGCCGGCGAGTGCGTCGGCGCCTTTGCCCGCCGTGAGCACGACGCGGCGCAGGTTCACAGTCCCTGCGTGGATAAGCGCAGCGATGCTGGAGTTGCCCGCTCCCGAACTGTCCTGTCCCGACGCATCGGGTACAACGAAGGTCACATCCTCGACCGCAACGGGCTTGGTCGTCCCCTCCACGCGCAGCGCATAAAGGGCTGACGGCCCTGCGACGCTTACCTTTCCGCCCGTCCAAGTCCAGCCGCGCAGACAATCGAGGCCGCCGTAAACGCCAATTCCGTCGTGCTGTGCATCGAGCACGACGTGCTCGCTGTAGCTGCCCTGGCACACATAGACGCGCGACTTGCCGGCCGCGGCGGCCTTCTCGATGGCGTCCGAAATGGTCTTCACCGGGTCGCTTTTGCTGCCGCTCGCGCCGTCTTGGGCCGACGCGGAGACGAAAACCCCATACGCGTCGTCCACGACGCATGGCTGGTCCCTTGGGTCCTTGCTCAAGTCGCACGAAGCGGCGCGTTGGTCAGGCCCTGTGTCACTCGCCGCGTCTGCCGTCGCGCTGGAGGCGGCCTCTGGACTGGCGGTGTCGCCCGCGCCTGCGTCGTTCGCCGCTGAGGTATCGCGCGTGTCGCCGGCCTCCACGATCGCAATGTCCGCGGCCTCCGAGGAGGAGTCGAGAGCGCAGGCGCCGCTGTTTGCGCCGCCGGCGTCGCTATGGCAGAGGGGTGCTGTCGGGCCATCGTCACAACCACCGACCAGGGCGGTTGCAGAAACCAGGGCGAAGGAGAGATAGCGATTGGGTGGGAGGCGCACGCGTCGTGTGAAGACGAAAACGGATTGAGGATTCATGGGGCGCGGAGTCCTTGGTGCGGAATTGAACGGTTTTTCAGGGCGCGCTCGAGCGCGCCCTGCGGATGGACGTTTCCCTCCCAGGCGAGCGGCCAATTGCGCGCGCCGTCCGGCCTTAAAGGTCTTTTGAGAGTGAGGAATACTTAGGAAGTGGCGATTAGGGACTGGAAGCGAGCGGGGACTTGGGAAGGGTATTGGTTATGGGCATGAGAAGTTGGTCCGGGCCCCAGGGCAGCGCTTGCGCGAGAGCAAAGATGGGTGCATCGGCAACCGAGGGCCAAATCGGGCGCTGGTAACGGAGCTCCAGGGTCGTGATGGTGGTGAAGTCGGCGAGCCCGATTGCTTCTTCATATTTGCGCAGGATGCAGCGCCGTCGGCCTGCCGCCCCAAAGGACGTGCGCGACTTGTTATTCCCGCTCTTCGGGTACGAAGGGGCCGCGCACTGGGCGTCGAACTCGGAAAGCATGGCCGTGCCGATCGCGATGTTGGTGCATGGGTCGAAGGCCGCGGCGAGTTCGCGCCGGAAGCCGCCGAGCCACGCGGGCGGCAATTGGAGTAGGCCGAGCACCGGTCGGTCGCCCTTGGATAGGATGTCGCTGGCTCGCGCGACCGCTTCCGCGGCGGTCTTGGGAGGCGGTGGCGGGTCGACCTGGGTCAAGTCGACCGACGTGTCGAGCACGAAGTTGGGATTGCTCTGGGGATTGGATTCGGCGATCGCACGCACCAGACCGTCGTCTGCGATGTAGAGGCTGCACGTAAGGATCGTGGTCAATAGGTCCATAGCGGCATCACCGTTCCTCGGATGTCGGACGCTCGGACGGGTCCGAACGTGCGCGAGTCGAAGCTCCTGGCGTAGTGCGAGGCGACGTAAACCCACCCCTCGGGCACGGGGCCGCAGCCCTCGTAGTGCGGCAGGGGCCTGCCCGCGGTGTCGGTGGTCGCGATGCGGCCCCCGCCGGCGAGTGGCCGATCGTCGACGGTGAAGATGCCGTGCTCGGTGCAGACGCGGTCTCCAGCCGCGGCGACGACGGTCTTGACCAGCATCGCGCCTGGCGGCAGGTACTTG
>JALYHX010000451.1 GCA_030776305.1 Myxococcota bacterium | reverse complement strand
TCTTTCGTTCGCTGGCCGAGCACCATGGGGAGCGAGGCGTTGCAGTCATCCTGACTGGAACCGGTACAGACGGCATGCGCGGGATCCAGGCCGTCAAGGCCCAGGGGGGAACTGTCGTCGTTCAGGACCCCGACTCGGCTGCCTTCAATGGAATGCCGCAAAGCGCCATTGGCACGGGCCTCGTCGATCTCGTGCTACCCGTTCACGAGATTCCGCCTCGCCTCGCCGAGTTCGCGAAGCACCCCTACACGCGAAATCCCATCGAGCCTCAACCCCAGCACGAGAAAGGCCTCCAAGGCGTGCTATCACTCCTTCGCGCACGTAACGGCCACGACTTCCGCGCCTACAAAGAGAACACGCTAATCCGACGCGTCCAACGTCGCATGGGCCTCGAAGGCAAGACGAAGATCGACGAGTACGCGCAACTCCTTCGAGAAGATCCACAAGAGTTGCAGCGACTCCAAATGGACCTCCTCATCAGCGTCACGAGCCTCTTTCGCGACCCCGACGCGTACACGCACCTCGAGAAAGCCGTCCGCCCCGCTTTCGAAAACAAACACGATGACAAGCCTGTGCGGGCGTGGGTCGCGGGCTGCGCGACGGGCGATGAGGCCTACTCCGTCGCCATGATCCTGCTTGAAGCACGAGACTCCGCCGGCGCCAAGAGGGACGTCCAACTCTTCGCGACGGACTTGAGCAATGAAGCGATCGCCATCGCCCGAACCGGCAATTACCCGGAAGGCGCGCTCGCCGAAGTCTCGGACAAGCGGCGCGACGAGTTCTTCGCAAAGACGGACACGAACGACTACCGGATCAAGAAGGAGATCCGCGATGCGATCGTTTTCGCCACACACAACCTACTCGTGGATCCTCCCTTCTTCAACCTCGACCTCATCACCTGCCGCAACGTCCTCATTTACCTCAAGCCCGACGCCCAAAAGAAAGTGCTATCACTGTTCCACGCCGCGCTCAAGCCCAACGGACTCCTCTTCCTGGGCTCCGCGGAAACCGTCGGCATCGACAGTGGCTTCGAGACCGTCTCCGCCAAAGCCCGAATCTACCGACGCGTCGGACCGGCACGCCGCCCATACCTCAGCGACGCGGAACCGTTCCGCAAAGCGCCCACTCGACCCGCTCCCAAGGCGAATCCTGGCGCTACGGGACGTGCGCAGCGCGCCCCAGCGACTCTTACGCACATTGCGAACGATTGGTTACTTGACACGTACGCGCCCGCGATCGTACTCGTCGACGACCACCACAAGATCCTCTACCTCCACGGCCCGGTCGGCAAGTACCTGGACTTGCCTCGGGGCGAGGCGCGCCTTGACCTCATGGCCATGCCTCGACCCGGGCTAAGCGCCCGGCTGCGCGTCGCCCTATTCAAGGCCAAGCGCGAAAAGCGCCCGATCAAGATCGACGGCGTCCACATCAAGAGGGACGGACGCACCCACCCCGTCAACGTCACCATCAAACCCGCACCATGCCCACCTTTCGCTCCAGGACTCTTACTCGTCTCTTTCGAGGACGCAGCGGAACCGAGGGCGGGAACATCTCGAAAAACTTCCGGACGAAAAGGCGGACGAGGCTCAACCGCGGACGAAGCGCTCGCCGCGCACCTCGAAGCCGAGCTCTCAGCAACCAAGCGGGACCTCCAAGGCAACATCGAAGCGTTGGAAGCCACGAACGAGGAACTGAAGGCCAGCAACGAAGAAATGATGTCGATGAACGAAGAATTCCGCTCCACCAACGAGGAGCTGGAAACTTCGAAAGAGGAAATGCAATCACTCAACGAAGAACTGGGAACCGTCAACGCGCAACTCAAAGACAAGACCGAAACGCTCGAAGGGACCAACGACGACCTCATCAACCTGCTGCGAAGCACGGACGTCGCCACGATCTTCCTCGACCGCAAGTTCCGCATCTCGCGTTTCACTCCAGCAACGCGAAAATTGTTCAACCTCATTCCTTCGGACGTGGGCCGACCGCTCAGTGATATCTCCAGAAAGTTCACTGATGACGATCTGACGCGCGACGCCGAGGTCGTGCTCATGGAAGCGTCCAGCATCGAGAAACTGGTCCGCGCTTCCGAAGGCCGCTGGTACCTGCGGCGCGTCCAACCGTACCGCACGCAAGATGGGCGCCTCACGGGCACCGTCGTCACGTTCGTGGACGTGGATGCTCTCAAGGTGGCGGAGCTTTCCATGCGGGCTGCCAAGAAGTACGCGGAGAACATTGTCGCCACCATCCGAGAGCCGCTCCTCGTGCTAGACGCGGATCTGCGCGTCAAGTCCGCCAACCACGCGTTTTACGAGCTCTTTCGCGTCGACCCGAACGATACGGTCGGCTCTTCGATCTTCGACCTGGGGAACGGCCAGTGGAACATCCCCAAACTCCGTGATGCTTTGCGATGGATCTTGCCTCACGGCGACGAGATGCGCGACCTGGAGGTCGAGCATACGTTCGACGCCATCGGCGAACGAACGATGCTCCTTAACGCGAAACGGGTCAGTCTCGCAGAAGAGCAGGAAGACCAAGGGGAGGACCTCGTCCTTCTCGCCCTCGAAGATATCACGCAACGCCGCGCGGCTGAACGCGCCCTCAAAGACCTCACCATCGACCTTGAGCAACGCGTGAAAGAGCGCACGGGCGAACTCGAAGCAACCAACGCCGTGCTGCGACACGCGAACGAGTCGCTAGACGCGTTCACCTACGTCGTAGGACACGACTTGAAAGAGCCCACGCGCGCCGTTGAAACACTCCTCACTCTTCTGGAAGAGGACCACGCGGGAAGACTGCCGGAAGATGTCCGCACACTGCTCGCAAAAGCGCGCGCGGCGAACCGACGACTCTCGGCCCTCGTCACGGGGCTCCTCGCGTTCAGCCGCGCGTCCCGCGCTGACGTCACCAATACTCAACCCCTCGTCCTCCACGATGCTCTCCACATGGATGACTGCACGACGCGCTTCCGCGACCGCGTCGCCGAACGCGGCGCGCGACTCGAATACCCCGGCCGCGACATCATCGTCCACGCGCACTTGCCAGCCGTGTGCCAGATCCTGGGGAACATTATCGAGAACGCCGTGAAGCACAATCCCAATCCCCAGCCACTCGTGCGCGTGAGCGCGAAAACGGCGCCGGATGGATCGATGGTGGAGGTTGTCGTGGAGGACAACGGCCCTGGGTTCCCGCCCGACGTCGTCGCGGGCCTCGAACGCATGACGACGGCCACGCGCGGTTTCGGCCTCGCGATCGCAAAACGCACCGTCGAACTCTCCGGTGGCAAGCTGTGGCTTGGCCAAAGCGCCGAAGGCGGAGGCGCCGTCCACTTTACTCTACCCGCAAGGGCGGACGCTCCGGGCGCATCGAAAACTCGTGCGATCGTGACTCCGAAAGAGCAGCAATTGCTCTTCGAGCACGCGCCAGGTCTCTTCCTCATCCTTGAACCGCGACCACCCTTCCACATCATTGCCGCGAGTTCTGACTACCTCCAGGCGACGATGACGACGCGCGAAGGTATCCTCGGGCGAGGAATCTTCGAAGTTTTCCCAGACAATCCTGACGATCACGAAGCCACGGGAGTCAAAAACCTGAGCGCGTCCCTCGAACGCGTCATCCAATCCCGCAACCCCGACCCTATGGCGATCCAGAAGTACGATATCAGAAAACCGAAAGACCAAGGCAGCACTTTTGAAGAGCGCTACTGGAGCCCCATCAACTCGCCGATCATAGACGAAGCCGGGCAGCTCGCGTTCATCATCCACCGCGTCGAGGACGTCACTGAGATCGCTCGCGCAAAGAAGGACGGCGACGATCACTCCAAGGTCGCGCTCAAGCTTCGCGAGAGCATCGAGCAGCGCGAGCACGAGATCAGCCTGCGATCTCGCGAGGCTGGCGTGGCGACCGAACAATTGCGAGAGACGGTCGCGAAGCTGGAAGAGACGAATCGAGCGCTCTTGCTTGCGAATGAAGGCCTCGAAAGTTTCGCCTATGTCGTCAGCCACGACCTCAGGGAGCCCGTTCGCGCGATCCAAGCGACTCAGGCGCTCATCCAGGAGAAGGATCTCGCTCCTGAAGTACGAGAACTCGTTGCGCGCAATCGCGAGAGCACGACGCGATTGGCGAAGCTCCTTCAAGGCCTCCTCGACGTGAGCCGAGCATCCCAATTCGATCCTCATGAGCTTCGCTTGCTAAACCTCGTGGACGTGCTCAAGAGTGACACGTGCAAGGCACGCTATGATAGCTTATTCGATGAAAAGCACGTCGAGCTCACGATCCAGGCCGGCCCGCCGGGCGTGACTGCTTACGCGACGCCGCACCACGTTAGCGAGATCTTCGGGAACCTGTTGCTCAACGCCGCGAAGCACAATACGAACCCGAACCCGCGCGTCCACGTAGAGATCATCGAAGCGCCCGAAGATGCGGGGCGCGTCCTCATCACGATCGAAGACAATGGACCCGGCTTTGATGAGAAGCTCGTCGAGCAACTCGACCACCTCAAACCCGGCAGGCCGGCGACTCTTCGTGGCGGATTTGGCCTCATCATCGCGCGACGCGCCGTCGACAGGCTCGGGGGAACTATGACGCTCGCGCGAAGCGAACGACTCGGCGGCGCAGCTGTCCACGTCGCTTTGCCTGCGGCTCCGCCGTCCCCACCACAGTAGAGTAGCTCAGGACACGAGGAGACTGTACTTACGCAGACTCGCGCCGGCTGATGCGGTCCAATTCGGCCGCGATCTCGTGTACGGGAAGAACGAAGTCGACGGCGCCTGTCGCTCGCGCGCTCTTGGGCATGTGGGGGACCTCGGCGGATTCGTCTTGGGCAAACGTGATTCCTCCCTTTGCCTTGACT
>JALYHX010000450.1 GCA_030776305.1 Myxococcota bacterium | reverse complement strand
CTCTATGTACAAGCCCTCGACAACACCACTGGCGCTCCGCAGGGCAGCCCGTACTATGTACCGGGCGTGACGGGCAGTCGTTACCAGGACTTCCGAGCGTACCCGGACAACAGCGTCGCCTACGCAGCACCCGGAAGCAGCGCAACGAAAATCAAGATTCTGCGGATCATGCCTTGCCCATGATCCTCTCGGCCGTCGACCATTCGATTCGGCCGGTACAGGCCGACGTTACTGGGCGTGTACCAGCGCGGCGCTCGCAGGGGGCACCACCACAGTGACCACGTTCCCGTTCTTCGAGAGTGAGTAAGGCGGACTCTGGTTCCAGACGCCCGCGGGGGTGACGCCTGCGCCGGCGAACGTGACTCCGCTGGTCGCCGTGAGCGAGGGCGCTTGCAGATACATCGCGCTCGCCGAGGTGACTGGTGCACCGACGTCGATGCTCGCATTGACGCCATTCGTCGTATCCTTGTTCACGAGGGCGACGTTCGTAGAGCCATCGGATTGCAGAATGGAGTAAGCACTGAAATTGAGGTTCCCGGCCGTTGCCGTGGTCGCGAGCATGGTGCCCGTGCCCGCGTGCGAGACGAAGAGCATCCCGTAGTAGAGAGGCGCGGCGGCCGTCACTTGGCCACTGGCCTCGTCGATCGGGGAGTATCGGAACGGCCGCGTGCACGACGTAGGTCCGTTCGGGCAGGGGTTGTTGTCCATCCACTCGCCGCCGCCATGGAAGTTGACGCCCGCAGAACCATATTGGGCCGTGTTCAGCATGAAATCGATGCTCCAGAGCGCCGAGCCGAAGGCATTGCTCACGCCTGCCGCCCCGTGCGACGAATAGGAGTTCATCTCGCCCCACCGGAAGCCATCGCGAATATGGTTTGCGCTGACCGCGCCGGAGATTGTCCGCGAGTCGGAGGCCACTGCGGGGTCGATCGCCAACAGATTGGCCATCGTCGCGTTGCCGCTGGTCGCGCTGGCTCGATAGTAGTGGTGCGTCAGCATGGTGAGCTGGCTGCCCTCGGCCTGCGCGAACGACACCGCCAAGTTCGCCGAACCATAATCCCCCGGACCTGCGAGCGGTGCGTTGGGCAGCGCCGCGTGGATAGCAGTGGCGAACGTCGCCCAGGCCTGGGGCGTCGTGTAGAAGGAGATCTCGTTGCCAATCTCGAATGCCAGCAATTTCGTACCGATCTTGCTGGTGACATATTGCGCCTCGGCGACCGAAGGCGCGGTCATCATCGCTTTCAGGTTCACGCCATAAATCACCTTCCATCCGGTAGCAGTCAGGAAGGCATCGAGCTGGTCGACGTCGGCGGTACCGATTTGCGAGGGGGGCATGGAACCGCCGGGTACCGGCATGGCGGTCGGGTTCCAGGTATGGGTGTCGACGTCGTTCGCCCCGATCCGGATGACGCCCGGCCCCAGCAGATTGAACAGCGCAATCAGCGGGGCATTGGTCCCGGTAAAGAATCCGGTGGCGAGATGGCCTTTCTCGAAGCTGAATCCGGCAAACCCGGGCCCGAGCGGCGACATCTTCGTGGCACGTGTGACCGTGACGGTTCCGGGCGTCGTGGGCCCCGTATAGGACGGACCCCCGTCGACGGCCGATCCCCACCCGGCGTCCACCGGGCCTGCATCGAACGACGAGCCAGCGTCCGGCGATATCACTCCTGAGGAAGATCCAGACGACGAGGACGCGCCCGACGAGGAGCCTGACGAAGAGCTTGACGATGAGATGCCCGACGACGATCCAGATGCCGTCCCCGAAGACGAACCGGACGTACTGCCGGAAGACGAGCCTGATGACGATCCGGACGGGCCGACGGATGACGAACCGGAGGACCCACTCGACGTGCCCGCGGCGTCAACCGGCGCGGCACCCGAGTCTGGCGCCTGAGACGAGGAGGTGCCGCACGCGGTGCCGATGACGCCAAGGCCCAGCCATCCGGCGGCAGCGAAACCATCCCACCGGCGCGGACGTGTTGGTCTTGGAGCCATCGCGCCTCGTACTCTGAAAACCGCCGAAAAAGGTAGTTTCACGGGACGCTCCTTCTGTGTGACAAGAATAGGAAAGATCAACGGACGTCGGATGCCCAAGTCTCAATTCAGACCTCGGCTGGCCCAAGAATCGGATATCCGGAAATGAATTCGGGAGAACTCGCCTTTCACGTTGGATCTCATGCTCCAATCGCGAGCCGACCGCCCCCTTTTTACCGTTTCAATCCTACCGCGGGACCAAGAGCAATCAAGGCGCTTGTGTCGGCTTGCTCTCGCGGACTGGTTGCAAAAGGAAGGCGAGAGG
>JALYHX010000449.1 GCA_030776305.1 Myxococcota bacterium | reverse complement strand
CCCAAGTCGTCGTCGAGGCGGCGGCCCGGGACACGCTCGCCGCGGACGCGTTGAGCGTGCGCGGGGTCGCCCTTGCCTATATGGGAGACGATGCCCGCGCGAGCGAGGTCCTCGACGAAGCGGTACGCGTGGCGCGGCACATCGGACTGCCACGCGTGGAGGCGGTCGCGCTGGGCTCCGCAGCGATCGCGCATCAACGCGCGGGGAGAACGAGCGACGCACGGCGCGCATACGAGGCGTCGCTCGCCGCCGCCGAGCGAGCGGGCAACGCGGGGACGGTCGCTGCGATGCGCCTGAACCTCGCCGTCTTGACGCAGGGCGACGGCGATTTCGCGCAGGCCCTCGTGCACCTCGAAGCCGCTGTCGACATGGGGCGGCGGGCCGGTACCGGTGGAACCGTCACCCAGGCGCTGCTGAATCTAGCCAACCTCGATCTTTATCTGGGACGATGGTCGCGCGCGCGCGCGTCGATCGATCTTCTGGTCGCGAGGCGCGCCGACCTGTCGCCCGCGGCGCAAGCGCAGCTGCTCGGCCTCGAGGCGATGCACGCCACGCGAACGGGGGATCTCGCGCGCGGGGGTCGTCTCTACGACGAAACGGCCCGTGCCTGGGAAGGCCAGGAACGGATGCGCGACGCCGCGGAGTCGCGACTCGAGGGACTCCTCGCGCGCACGCGGGAGCCTGCCGACCCTCGTGCGTTGGCGCGAGAGCTGGGGCGGGTATGCAAGGCGATGGGCGAAGCGGGGTTCGGTGAGCATGCTGCGCTGGCCGAGCTCGTTCGCGGGTCGATCGCATTGCTCGCAGGCGAGGAGGACGCCGCGCATCGCGCTCTCGATGCCGCCATCGAACTGGCACGCGCGGAGGGACGGCGAGAGTGGGCCTGGCAGGCACTCGAGGCGCGCGCGCGTCTCGCCTCGGCTCAAGGCAGCGTCGCGACTGCACGTCGCGACACAGAAGTGGCCCTCGCGATGCTCGAGGAGACCGCGGCGAAGCTGCCCCGCGACCTCCGTGAAGTGTTTTGGGACGATCCGAGGCGGCGCGCGCTCCGGCAGGCGCACACGGCGACGATGATCGCGCCGGTCTTTTCGCAGATCACATCGAACGCGATCGCTCGTCCTGCGTCCTCGTGGACCGCCTCCCAGCATGCGGCGACAGAGGACCGCTTGGCACGCATCCTCGAGATCACCCGCGAGCTCGCGAGCGAGCACGACGTGCCGCGGCTCTTGCTGCGTGTCACCGACCATGCGGTCGCGCTTCTTGGCGCCGAACGCGGCTTCGTCGTCTTGATGGGACAAGACGGTCGACTGGAAGCCCATGCTGCGCGCGGTCGCTCGGGCGAGGATGACCCTCACAGCAAATTCTCGCGCTCGGTCGCCGACCGGGTGGTCGCCCAAGGAGAGCCGGTCGTCACGATCAGCGCGCGCGACGACGAACGGCTCGCACAAGCGGTGAGTGTTCATCAGCTGATGATTCAGTCGATCGCATGCGTTCCGATACGCGGCGCACCTCCTCTCGGGCGCACGATCGGTGCGCTCTATGTCGAGACGAGATTGCGGCCCGGTGTTCGCTTCGAGCGGGAGCTGCCGACTCTGATGGCCTTCGCCGTTCAGGCGGCGATTGCGATCGAGAACGCGCGCCTTCTCGCGGAGAACAGAGCGCGCGCCGACGAGCTGGCGCTCGCCAATGCCGACCTCGCCGCCGTCCGCGACGAGCTGGCGCGCTTGCTCGGCAAGCGCACCGAGCAGCTCGCGGTGGCGCGGCGTGACTTGAAGCAAGTGCGCGCGGAGCTTCGCAGCCACTTCGGGTACGCGGGTCTCATTGGCACGAGCGCGGCGATGCGACAGGTGTACGCGCTCATCGAGCGCGTCAAGGAGACGGACGTGCCGGTCTTGATCACCGGCGAGAGTGGGACCGGAAAAGAAATGGTGGCCCGAGCGGTGCATCAGGCTGGCCCGCGCGCGAAGAAGCCATTCGTCGGTGTGAATTGCGCTGCGATCCCTGCAAATCTGCTCGAGTCCGAGCTCTTTGGAAGCACGCGAGGGGCCTTCACGGGCGCCGATCGCGATCGACGCGGCCTCTTCCAGGAGGCCAACGGCGGCACCCTGCTCCTCGACGAGATCGGGGACATGCCACACAAGATGCAAGTGGGTCTTTTGCGCGCGCTGCAAGAGAAGTGCGTGCGTCCCGTCGGGGGCACCAAGGACGAGCCGGTCGACGTTCGCGTCATCGCGGCGACCAACCGGGAGCTCGCACAAATGGTTGCCGCCGGCACGTTCCGTGAGGACCTGTACTACCGGCTCTACGTCGTACAGTTGCACGTCCCGCCACTTCGCGAGCGCATCGATGACATACCGCCGCTCATCGATCACTTCTTGTCACTCTTCGCTGCGCGTTACCGGCGCGATCGCAGATCACTCTCCCGGGACGCAGTGCGGAAGGTCTGCGCGTACTCGTGGCCCGGCAACGTGCGACAGCTCGAGCACGCCCTCCTCAGCGCCTGGCTGATGAGCGAGCGTGCAGAGATCGGCGCGGATGACATCGAGCTGCCAAGACCGACGAGCACGCTGCGTGCTCCCTCGCCGCGCGACGCGCGTGGCGCTGCGCCGACACGGAACGCACTGGCGAAGGCGTCGAGCACGGAAGAATTCAAGAGGTCCGAACGTGAAAGGATCTTGAGCGCCCTTGCGGCGTGCAACTGGAACCGCGCGCAGGCGGCGAAGATGATTGGCGTGCCGCGGCGGACGTTCTATCGGCGGCTGAGAGAATTCGGAATCTTGTAGAGGAGCGCTACCACCATTGCGTGGCGCAGACCCACGTCGATGTCTTCATGCTGCAAATGCACCCGTTGATCTTGCCAGCATCGCTCGGCATCGTGCACAAGGGAGCGCAGGCCGGCGTGCACGCGGCGCCGGGGACGACGCTCGAGCCGCAGGCCGCGGGGGCCGCCGGCAGCGGCGGCGGCTGGTAGCACATCGGAAGGGGACTGGGGTACGCGCAGGAAGCGCAGTGATAGACCATCGTCGCTTGATCGCAGGGGCAGCTCTTCGTTCCGATGTTGTCGGGGCCGCACCCCTTGGAGCACGTGGGAGTCGTCCCATATGTGCAGGTCGTGATCTTGTCCTTGACCGTGCTTGCGCAGGTCATCGCGGTGCCGCCCGACGAGCTGCCGCTGCTGCCGCCACTTCCGCTGCTGCTTCCACCGCCACTGCTCGTGCTGCTCCCGCTTCCGCCACTGCTGCCGCCACTTCCGCTGCTGCTTCCACTGGCCCCGCTGCTGCTGTTGCTCCCACCACCGCTGCTCGTGCTGCTCCCGCTTCCGCCACTGCTGCCGCCACTTCCGCTGCTGCTTGCGCCGCTGCCACTTCCCCCGCCGCTGTTGCCGCCTCCGCTTCCGCTGCTGCTCCCGCCGTCGTCGGTTCCGCTGCCGCTATCTACCCAGTACGTAGGGGCGGCGGGGCCACTGCATGCGACGGGGGCAAAGGGCGCGAAAGTCGCGACGAGACCGATCGAGATCGCAGACGCTCTCTTCATGAAACTTTCCTCTGTGGCCGCTCAAGCTCACCCCGGCGAGCTGGGCACGCTCAACTAAATGCGCCGGGAGCCCGAATCGATCACGAGTTTTCGAAGCGCGGGCAAACCCAACGCCGAGAGCCGCCATTCGAGGGATTTCTACGTCCCCGCTTGCGCTCAGCCTCTCTTGATCCAATCATCGCTGCCGATAAAATTCGCCACTCTCACGGCGCTTTGCGCGCTCATGGTGCATTGCGCGACATCTCCGCCGCCGCCCCCACCACCCGCGGCCACGACCCCTTCTGCCCCGCCCTCATCCATGGCTGTCGGCTCCACAGCGTCAACCGCGCCTGCAC
>JALYHX010000448.1 GCA_030776305.1 Myxococcota bacterium | reverse complement strand
CGATCGCATACGCGGACCTCGACGCGTTGGATCACATCCTCGACAAGCTGCTCTGACGTGCGGTCAGTTCGGAGGTGCCGCGCGCCGCGCAGCCTCGAGTGTATTGGCAAGCAACATCGCGATGGTCATCGGGCCGACCCCGCCAGGAACCGGGCTGATTGCTCCCGCAACCTCAATTGCCTCGGCAAAGGCGACATCGCCGACGAGTTTGCTCTTGCCATCGGCCAGTGTCACGCGATTGGTCCCCACGTCGATGACGACCGCGCCCGCCTTAATCCAGTCGCCGCGTATCATCTCCGCTTTTCCAACTGCGGCGACGATCACGTCAGCGTCGCGGCATACGCCAGCGAGGTCGCGTGTTTTCGAATGCGCCGTCGTGACGGTCGCATTGGCGGCCAGGAGAAGCTGTGCCATCGGTTTGCCCACGAGGTTGCTACGCCCAATAACGACCGCTCGCGCCCCCTCGAGCTTTGTTCCGGCAAGCCCGAGCAAACGCATGCAGCCGGAAGGCGTACACGGCACGAGCGCGCTCGTGCGGCCGAGCGAGAGCAATCCTGCATTGACGGCGTGGAGTCCGTCCACGTCCTTTCGGGGATCCACCAAGTCGAGGACACGCTGCGCATCGATCCCTTTGGGAAGGGGCAGCTGTACGAGAAGGCCATCGATGGCCGAATCTGCATTGAGTGAGCGAACGAGCGAGAGCAAGTCCTGCTCGCTCGTCGTCGCCGGTAACACGTGCAGCTTGCCGCGCATGCCGACCTCGTTCGACGCTTTTTCCTTGTTGCGCGTGTAGAGCACGCTGGGTGGATCATCACCCACCAGAATGACGTCGAGCCCGGGCGCGCGACCGTGTCTCGCGCGGAACGCCTCCACGCCGATGCGGACCTCCGCGCGAACTGTCTCCGCGAGCTTCTTTCCGTCGAGAACGCGAGCGCTCATCTTGCGGCCAGACTAGCGCCGACGGGACAATAAATCAGGCCGGTTGAGGGGTCGCTCGATGGAGGCGCTGGCTGCGCGGACGGCGGGGTTGTGTCGCCGACGCGCAGGGAGCTCCCTGAGGTCGCACGAGCGAGCGGCCTTGTTTAGCCCTCGAGGCGGAGGGTTGTGACGACGAGCGGGTCCGCTCGAGGGACCGCGGTTACGCCGGCACGACCGTCTGGAGCCGAGAGCTGATCGCGACGTCGTGCCGCGAGGACGTTGACTTCTGCCACGGCGTGTTGGGCGCTGTAGCTCTGGCTCCGGAGGGAGGCGAGCGAGTCCGCTCTTCAGCTCGCCGATCACGCTTGGGCGTGGGTTCAACAAGGTTCAACACACGCCATGTGCCCTTCAGCCTGCGGACAACGGTGCCTTCGCCGCCAAGGACGCCTGCTTTCGTCGGCACGCATGGACGATCGCGGCAAAACCAACCAGCGCAAAGCCGACGAGTTGCGACGTCGAGAGGCCGAAAAATCCGCCACGCTCGTCGCGACGTAGAAACTCGAGCAGGAAGCGCGCCACGGCATAGAGCACTACGAAGACAACGAACACTTGGCCGTCATAGCGCTTGCGAGGATGGACCCAGACCAGACATACCGCGGCGATGGCGAGCGACGCTGCCGACTCGTAAATCTCCGTCGGGTGCACCGGCAGGCTCCACATCCGTGCGCTGGGAAGAAGGTGCGCCTTGAATTGTTCGTCACTCGCCGGGCTTCGCCAGGGGAACGAGATTGACCAAGGCAACTCGCAGGTCGAGCCAAAACAGCACCCCGCCATCAAGCACCCCATCCGGCCAAACGCCAGCCCGAGGGGGACCGCGATCCCGGCCATGTCCGCCGCTTTCCAGAACGGGAAGCGGTCTCGCTTCAAGAGAAACCATGCCGCGACGCAGGCGCCGACTAGCCCACCGTAGTAAGTCAATCCGCCGGCCCAGAACTTCGCCCACGCAAGACAGTCCGACGCCTTTGGATGGCAAACCCCTTTCGCCACATCCCACACACCGTCGAAAGCGGACGAGCCACACTCCGCCTGATCGATCGGCCAATCGACTCTGGACGGATCCGTGCAGAGGTGGACGTAATCCCAAAAGTAGCCGTCCACGAACACGTGAAAAATACGCGCCCCCGCCACTCCGGCAAGAAGCATCGCCAGGCCCAGATCCACGATCACGTCCGCGCTCTCGCCGATGCGCCGCGCCCACAATGCTCCGAGCGCGGTGGCGAAGAGAAATCCGGATAAGAGAAGAACGAAGTAGGATGGGAACGCGACGCCGAAGATGCGGAAAAGGTCGGGGTGCAAGAGCTATACAAGACTATAGGTGCGGCTCGCGCTGGGGAGGCTGCGATTCGACCCCGGTATCGAGCGACTGCTCGGCAGCACTGCTCGCGCCGACCCGAGAGGACGCCGCCATGGGCGAGTGCGGTTCGGCGGTGCCACCAGTCCAGTCCTCGGCAGGTTCTCCCGACAGGGCGGGCGGAACGCGCGACAATGCGGGCGCGGAGTGACCTCGCTTGCTGGTGAACATGTCGATCGCCATGAGCCCCACGCCGACGCAAATCGCGATGTCGGCGACGTTGAATGTGGGCCAATGGTGATCGGCACCTTTCCACGGCACATGAACGTCGATGAAATCGATGACCTGCCCGTAACGAACACGATCGAGGACGTTGCCCAGCGCACCCCCGAGCACGAGCGGGAGGCCCCATCGGAGAGCGCGCTGGCGCGGCAACAGTCGCCGGTAAAGCGCCATGATGAACGCTATCGCCGCCACAGACACGAGCAGGAAAAAGGGGCGCCGCACGTTCTCGCTCGTCGACTGGAGGAGGCCCCACGCCCCTCCGCGGTTGCGCGCGAGGACCAGCGTGACGTGGCTGTTCCACACCTCGACGACGCCAGGATATGCGTCCAAATGGCGCGCCGCCCACGCCTTGGTCACGACGTCGCATGCCAGAGTGACAATCGAGACGAGTCCGAGAAACACGTACGAAGGGTGCGGGCGCCCATAGTCCGCAATGACCCGTGTTGCGCCGACCGGGACGCCGAGGCGCTCGCCGGGCACAATCTCCTCGGGCGCGCCTGGAACCGGGGTCTCAGTCGCGACGACGACGCCGGTTCCGGATTGGACGGGCCCCGAGTCGGTCGTTTCAATGGGTTCAGTCACGTGGGTCGACGCGATCTAACGGATCGGGGCGCTGGGACAAAGGCGGACGTGGTCGGACAGGCCAGCCGAGGGGCTCCAAGTCTGCCGAGAGGTTGCCGTATCACGATACATTTGTTTAGCTGTTGGGGCCATGCCTTTGCCTCCTTGGACTGTCGAGCGCGGCGTCGATGGGGTGTTGACTCGATGGCTCGCGAGCTCGTGGGCCCAGCCGTGCTTTTGCGTAAACGAGACGCTGGCCGGATCGAGCGGCATCTATTCGGACATTCCCTCGTCGCTTGCCCCGGGCCTTGTGCGTGCGCTGCGGGATCGCGGTATTCAGCGACTCTACACCCATCAGGCGCGGTGCATTGAAGCAACGCGCGCGGGCCGCCACCTCGTCGTCGCGACACCCACCGCAAGCGGCAAGAGCTTTTGCTTCCATTTGCCCGTCCTCCAAGCGTACTTCGACGATCCCGACGCGCGAGCCATTTACCTCTATCCAACCAAAGCGCTGGCGCGCGACCAAGAAGTCGGATTGCGAGAGTTGATGGCGGCGGCGGGCCTGTCCACCGGAGCGATCGTCTACGACGGAGATACACCGGCGGATGCGCGCCGGGCAGCCCGCGAGCGGGCGGGCGTCGTACTGACCAACCCGGACATGTTGCACGCTGGAATCCTTCCCCACCATGCGAGCTGGGCGCGCACAATGCAGCACTTGCGCTTTGTCGTCGTCGACGAGCTCCATACGTACAAAGGAGTGCTGGGGTCGCACGTGGCAAATGTCCTACGGCGCCTTTTGCGCGTCGCACGCTTTCATGGGTCGCGGCCGCAACTGATCGGCGCAACCGCGACCATCGGCAATCCACGCGAGCACGCCGCCCGTCTCTTTGGACTGCCCGAGGATGAGATCGAGCTCGTCGACGACAGCGGCGCCCCCCGCGGGGAGCGGCGCTTTTTCTTGTTCAACCCGCCCGTCGTCAATTCAGAACTTGGGATCCGTGCGAGCTACGTCAAACAAGCGGTCAACCTCGCGGCCGATTTGCTACGCGCACGCGTTCCAACGATCGTCTTTGGCCAGTCACGCAGTACGGTCGAAGTGATGCTTCGCTATCTCCGCGAAGCGGTAGCGACCCAAAGCAAACGAACAGGTCACGGAACGGGCATCGACCCGTCGAGCATCATGGCGTATCGCGGCGGTTACCTGCCGGCGCAGCGACGCGACATCGAACGCCGTCTTCGCGACGGCGAGATCCTCGGTGTCGTGGCGACGAATGCGCTCGAGCTCGGGATCGACATCGGTGAGCTCGAAGCCGTCGTATGTGCAGGATATCCGGGCTCGATCGCAGCAACGTGGCAACGACTCGGTCGCGCTGGACGACGAGGAGGGACGAGCATCGGCGTGCTCGTGGCTTCGAGTGCCCCTGTCGATCAATACCTTGCCCGAGAACCTGCCTTTCTCCTTGGCGCGCCGATCGAGGAGGCGCGCATCGATCCGGACAACGTTGAGATTCTCGTGCAGCACCTCAAATGTTCGGCGTTCGAGCTCCCATTCCGGCGCGGCGAGGGCTTTGGTTCGCTCGGCGCACACGAGGCAGCCGATGCCCTTGGTTTCCTTGTCCAGCACCGTGTCCTTCACGAGTCGAATGGCTCCTTTCATTGGGCCGCCGACGCGTACCCGGCGAACGACGTGTCGCTGCGAAGCGTTGGATGGGACAACGTGGTCATCGTCGACCTTGAGCACGATCGGTCCATCGCAGAGATCGACTGGCGTGCGGCACACACGATGCTGCACGAACAAGCGATCTACCAGCACTGCGGCGAATGCTGGCAAGTGGAGCGATTCGACCGCGACAATCACAAAGCCTTCGTGCGGCGCGTCGAGCCAGATTACTGGACGGATGCGATGACGTACGTGCAGATCTCCGTCATCGAAGAGACCGTGACCGGCACGCTGCGCTCGGGTGTCGACCACGGGTGGACCAGCGGTTGGGGAGAGGTTGCGATCGTCGAGACCGTCGTTGGTTACAAAAAAATCAAATTCTATACGCATGAGAACGCCGGGTACGGCGGCGTCCGATTGCCCGAGATGCAGATGCACACGACAGCCTTTTGGCTTACCCTCCCGGAGGGTGCTTGCAGCCGGGTCGCCGCAGCGCGTGCCGCGGTGATTGATGGCCTGCGCGGCATTGGCGCGGCGTTCAAGACCGTCGCAACCCTCGCGCTCATGTGCGATTCGCGCGATCTCGGGACGACGCTAGGGGATGGCCTCGAAGACAAAGACGTCGCGACCGTCGTCGATCCGAACCGACGATTCACTCCGACGCTGTTCGTCTATGAGCACGTTCCGGGTGGCACGGGGCTCGCCGAACGCCTTTGGGAACAGCGCGAGGTCTTGGTCGGACGCACGATGCGCCTCATCGAGACCTGCCCCTGCGACAGCGGATGCCCGGCGTGCGTCGGACCCGGTGAGCCATCGCGCAAAACGGTGGCAGCAACACTCCTGCGCACTGTCGCGCCGGCGCAGTGATACCGCGCGGCCGCCGCCACGCGGAGCGCCATCTTCGTTGGCTCAAATTGCCGTCGGAACCGCCTCGCCGTTGGCGGTCTTGACCTCGGCGGTGCCTTGGCCTTGCCGCGCAGCCCCGCTCAGCCCGTCCGGCAGCGGCAAGCCGAAGACGCGAATCCACTCCGCCGCAACCCAAATCGGTCCGACGAGGAGGTAGTACGGGTCGCCATAGAAGGCCGGCTTGTTCTTTTCGAAGACGTAGTGACCTACATATTGCAGCGCCCAACCGCCGACGAAAAGTCCGCCTGCGACCGGTGGATTGACAAATGCCGTTGGAATCGACGCCACGATCATGGGGATGCCCACCATGTGCGTCAGCTTCGTTCCAAGCTTGGTGTGCTCTTTCTCGTATTGAGACAGGTACTCGCGCAGCGTTCGCTGAGGCCTCGGGAGCTTCATGCGAATGATGGTAGGCTCGGCCGGTCAAGGCGCAAGCGATTGAGTTGCATGCGGCCGGGCTTGGTTTACGCTGGTGACGCGATGCGGAAGCCGCGTGAGGGTCTGGCCAGCGGCCCGAGCCCTTGGCGCATGGTCGCGATATCGTCGCTGTCCGCGATTCTCACGGAATTTGGTTGTCTGCCGGGGGCGGGGCCACCGATCAAAGTTCACGAGGACGATGCAGGGGTCCCCTCCTCCATCAGCCTGGGCGGCGATGCCGGTTCGCTCGCCGACATCGACCTGGGCGACCCGTTCGCCATCACCGGGCTCAACCCCTCGCATGGCCCGTGGACAGGCGGCACACACACCACGATTGCAGGACGTGGGTTCTCGTCGGCCATCCAGGTCTGGCTGGGATCCGCCCAGCTCGATTCAAGCGGCGTGTTCGCGAGCGACCCGACACGCGTGGCGGTCATCACGCCGGGGGGCGCCGCCGGGGCTGTGGACGTGCGCATCCGCAATGTTTCGACCGGGCAGGAGCGGACGCTGGTAGCGGGATTCTCCTACGACGGCTTCGTCGTGTCGCCAAACGCCGGAGCCACGACCGGGGGCACACGCATCGCCCTGATGGGGAGTGGCACGCACTGGACGAGCGGATCC
>JALYHX010000447.1 GCA_030776305.1 Myxococcota bacterium | reverse complement strand
AGGCGCAATGGATCTGCCGGAATCGATCTCATTGTGGGAGGGCGTAGAGCGAATCGCTCGCAGCTTGGGCCGACCCGAGATCGTCGCTCGCGCCTATCACCGCGTGCTCGATAGGCATGGCATCGATCCGGCCATCGCCGAAGTGCTCGGCCGTCGCATGGTGGCATTCGAAGGCGACTGCGCGATCGGGCGGTTGCCGTCGATCGCGGCGCTGGAGGCCGCGTTCTCGGCCGATCCCACGAACGCCGATTGCCGCGAGCGCTTGGTCCAGAACTACGAGGATCAAGCGGAGTGGACCGACGCTGCTCGCGTGCTTCGCGTCGCTGTCAACGCAGTGGACGACGACCGGCCGCTGTTCCGACGGCTCATCGAGGCGTATCTCAGAGCCGGGAGCGATCGAGATGCGCTCGAGGCACTCGATCACGCCATCGCGACCCGGCCTGCGGATGCCGACCTCTTGAGCCTTCGTGCCGGCGTGCGTGAGCGTACCTCGGACTACGAGGGAGCGCTCTCCGACCTCGAACATGCGAGTCTGAACGATTCCGCGTACGTCGACACGCTCATCGAAATGCTCTCGCGCATGGAGGGCATCGTGGATCGACCCGACGCGGACCGGGACGCCATCCGCTTGGCCGACGCTTTGATTCGTCTGAAGCGTCCGAATCAAGCACGGCGTGAGGTCGATCGGCTGCTCGCGCGAAGTCCACACCACGTCGCGGGGCTCAGTCGGATCGCGGCGCTCGCCTCCGACGCAGGAAGCTGGGACCTCGCGGTGGGGTCGTACCGGAAGCTGATGCTCATCGCGGAAAAAGAGGGTAGCCAAGGGGACCTCGCCCGCTTCGCCATCGCCGCGGCCGATGCTTGCCAACATGCCGGCACCTTTGGTGAAGCACGCGAACCGCTCGAGCGCGCTCTGGGGATCCTCTCGCAGAATCACGAAATGCAGCTGGAATTCGAGCGTTTGTGTCGGGCAATGAAAGAATGGCCGCGGCTCGCCTGCGCTCTCGTGGAGCGCGCCGAGCGTGCGCAGGAGGAGGACAAGGCGGATCTGCTCGTGCGCGCCGCACGGCTCCTGCTGGAAGAGGGCAACGATCCGGCAGGCGCGCTCCGCGTGCTCGGACCCGTCGAGACGACGAAGCCAGGGAGCCTCGAAGCCGTTGGGGTGTGGGCGCGAGCGCAGGTGGCCATGGGTCACGCGCATCGAGCGCTCGGCGCATTGTACGACGCAGCCGAGCGAAACCGCAGCAAGCGCTCGCCAGTCTTGGCGAGCATCTACTTGGAAATCGGCAGGGCACATCTCGCGGTGGACGAGGTCGTCGAAGCCTTCGTCGCATTGGAGTCGGCATTCGACGTGGACTCGCGCACCGGCGACGTCGCGATGCTATTTGGACTCGTCGCCCTCGATCTCGGTGACGAAAAGACGGCTGAGCGCGCGTTGTCTTCGGTGACCACGCTTCCGTTCCTCCGAGACGCGCGCGGACGGGGAGCAGACCCCGGCACAAGGGCGATGGCCTTTTACCATCTTGCGTTCCTCGCATCTGCGAAAGGCGACCTCGCGAAGGCACGGAGATTGGTGAGTAGGGCGCTCGGCGTCGACCCGAGAAACGGGCCGGCGCGCGCGTTGCTTGCCACGATGGATTCGCGAACAATCGCAGCCGCAGTTCAGGGGAAATAGGCGACGATGCTCCGAAGGGTCATGGCGAGCATCGCAGTCGTGGAATTGGCCGCGCTGTGCCAGTGTTCGTTGTTCGATCTTTCAGCGCTCGACCGCGGAGGAACCGACGTGGCAGATCGCGATGCCATCAGCGGAGATGCGCGATCCGATCTCGACGCCGCGGGCGAGAGCGGGGACGAAGCGTTGGGGCTCGAGGCGGCGGGGGACGGTGGGAGCGACGATGAGGTCGTTCTCGACGCCGCCGCGGACAGCCGTGGAGACGAACCGGGGGACGATGCCGTTGCGACGGACGTCGTATGGGACGTGGGAAATCCCGACGTCTTCGTTGAAGCCGGCATCGACCTGGGCCTCGTGGCGCTCTACCCCTTCGACGAGACGAGCGGCACGACCTCCGCGGATACTTCCGGCAACGGGCACGCTGCGAGCCTACAGGGCGCTACGTTCGGACCCGGTCTCAAGAACAATGCCGCGACCATGAATGGGATCGGTCAATACGTGACTCTGCCAAACGCCATCGTGAATGGCTTGACGTCGTTTTCGATCTCCACGTGGGTCAATCTGAACGCGGCGCCGACTCATTGCCATATCTTTGATTTCGGATCCAGCCCGACCACATACATGTTCCTGACGCCGCATAGTGGCAACAGGACATTGCAATTCGCGATCACGACCGGTGGTCCCACGGGCGAAGAGACGATCAATACACTCATGCTCGCCACGGGCAGCTGGCAGCACGTCGCGGTGACGTTGGGCGGACGGACCGGCATCCTCTACGTGAATGGGGTTCGCGTCGCGCAAAATGCGACGATGGTCCTGACCCCGACGAGCTTGGGGGCCACGACGAACAACTGGCTGGGCCGCTCGCAGTTCACCATGGACCCGTATCTGAACGCTCGGATCGATCAGTTCCGAATCTATGACCGTGCGCTGAGTGCGGCCGAGGTTCAGCAGCTCTTCCAGCGGCAACTGTGATGGGCAAGACCGGGGGCGCCACCACGCGGGGAGAGTGATTCCCGGCGCCCCTCGTATCCCGTTCGCC
>JALYHX010000446.1 GCA_030776305.1 Myxococcota bacterium | reverse complement strand
CACTTGGAGCATCCCGGTCACGAATGCAGCGCTGCCGCACGATGCCACCACGAGGCAAGCGATGGGAAGGCTCGTGACCAGCGCAAGTGCCCACACCGACGCGCGCATCGCTCACGGTACCTGCAATGCGGCGTCAGATACTCCTGAAAGTCCATCCGCGCCCGGCCCGCCATCAGGCGCCGCATTGTTCAGCGCATTCGTACCTCCCGCTCCGCCCTGGCCCCGGCCCCCGGGCATCCCGGCGGGACCCGCTGCACAACTGCGTGTGCCCGTCGGACCATTGCCCTTGTAGAGGACGCACACGGAGACGCCCCCGGCGCCGCCGGTCCCACCGCCACCACCGGCCCCATTGCCGCCATATCCGCCAGAGCATGCGGCGCTCGCAGACGAGCCGCCTCCCTGTCCCGGCTGGCCGACGCTCCCATTGCCGCCGTTGCCGGCTGCGGACGCCGCGAGCGTGCAGCGCTCGAGAGTCACCACGCTCTCGATGCACGCCAGCGCGATACTTGCGCCGCCGCCGCCCCCTCCGATTCCGCCAGCGCCGCCGCAACCTCCCGCACCGCCACCCGCACCTCCGAGCGTGGGCGCGCTTTTCCCCGAGCCACCACCACCACCCTGACCAGGGTTGCCATTGCGTCCCGAGCCGCCGGCGCTCGCGCTCCAGCCGGTGGCCGACAGTGTCCCGTAATTTCCACTCGTGGCTGCGCCACCATCGTCGCCAGCCAAACCGTTGGCACCCGGATTTCCTCCGCTGCAGTTCGTGAGGCCGCCCGAACCTCCCAAACCGTCGAACCCGGGCATCGTGATCGGGGGCATCGGCGATGCACTCCCGTCCTTGCCAGCGGCTCCCATCAGCGGTGCCCCATTGCCCCCATTGCCCCCTCGCGAGTTGGTGCCGTCTCCGCAGACGATGGTCGCCCCCGCGCCCCCGATGCCGCCATCGTTTGCCGAACCGTTCGGCGCGGTCGCGTTGCTGTAGTTGGAGCTCGTCCCTCCATGAACGCCGTTGTCCCCGCTCGCCGCCGTGAAGCTGCACCTGCGAAAGACGACCGTGGATGCGTTCACCAGCGCGCCGATGCTCGACCTGCCGTTGCCCGCGTCGTCCTGACCCGACGCGTTCGCGGCGGCGATGGCGAGATCTTCGATGGCAATCGCGCCCGGCACGCGGTCGATCTCAAGCGGGATCCGATTTTGCTCCCCATGAATGTCCGCCGTGCCCCCGATGTAATTCCAGCCGCCATCACCGTCCGGACAGGAAAGACCGCCGAACAAGCTCGCGGGCACGGCCAGCGAAACGGACTCGGCGTACGTCCCATCGCAGATGTACACGCGGCCCCTCCCGGCGAGATTCGCGAGGGCATGACCGATCGTCGCGTAGGGCGCGCTCCGCGTACCATTTCCCGTCGCGTCGCTTCCGCCGCTCGCCAAAGGCGCCACGAATACCGCACCTCCGACTTCGACGACGCACGGCGCATCATGCGGCGACTTCGTGGGATCGCACGCCCGATCGGGCAGGTTGGTCCCGTCGAGGGTCCCGTCGCCGCCCTCCGATGTTGCAACATCGCTCCCATCGACGTCCGCTACGGCGCTCTCCGCCAAAGGCATTGCGTCCACGTCGTCGCCGTCTGTGGGCGCATCCTGGTCTACCGCCGAACAGCGAAGATGCGATGCGCAATCGTCCGGCGGGAAAAGAGAGCACCCAGGTCCGACGAGACACGCGCCGCACACCAACAAAGTCAGAAGGAAGACAATCGCGAACGTTCGCATGGCTCAGAGCGGCCCTCGAATCTCGACGCCTGCGCCATGCGGCACGATGAGTGGACCGACGGCGCGCGTCGAGGATGTGGACTCTGGCCAGAACCATAGGGCCGCACCGGTCACGAGCGCTGCGGATCCCGCTCCAAGAAAGACGAGCGCCCAGTCGGCGTCCGCACGCTGCGACGCGTACGCGTTTTCGAGCGGGACACATGGCATCGACGCCGCGCTCCCGGTGCAGGCGGAAGGTGAGGACGCGGTGGTGATGGCCCGCGCGGCGCTCTTGTCGTTCTCCACTTGTGTGAAGAAGAACGCCGCGATGCCTAGCGACACGACGCCCACGCCCCCCAGAGCGGCGGCCACGCTCTGCCCCGCGCTCCACGAGGGGGGAGGAGGCATTGGGGGCGCAATGTCGTGCCGTGGAAACGGGTGCGCCGCAACCGGCGCGGGGATCGCTGCCGATGCGCTCGGCGAAGCGATCGGCTGCTCATCCACGACGCGAACGTCGGCCGTGACGACCATATTCGCCACGGCATCCACGTCGGCGCGTGCCGTCTTCGTCCCACCCGTCCCCGACGAGGCCTCGACGACATGCTTGCCTGGCATCACATCGATTGGCTCGGTCGTCGCATCGGGCACGGCGAGACCGTCGACCACCACAGCGGCCCCGCTGTTTGCTTGCACTTCGATGTGGCCCGTCACGGCGTACGCGTCGCGCACGTTTTGCTGAAGCACCCCTCGCTTGTCCGCGTCGAGATCCGAAGACGACGCCGCGAGCCGATAGTGTTTCAAGGCGTCCACCGGTCGCCCCAACTTCATCTCGGCAAGGCCAAGATTTCGCCACACGACACCCCGCGGGACGAGAACCGACGCTTGCAGAAAGGCCAGCTGCGCGTGCTGGAAGTCACCGCGCTTGGTCGCGGAGAGTCCTTCCTTGAGGAGTGCCTCACCGCGCCTTTCCGCCTCGACGTTCTCCGCATGCGCCGAGCCCGTGAGAAACAACCAGACCAACACACAAGCAAACTCCCGCCCAAACCTCATGGGTCACTCCCAAAACCGTTCTTTCAACGGCACCACGGCCGGAACCGTCGACGCCTCCGGACGCGTGTTGGCGCGTCGCGCTCGAGTGGGATTCGTGTTCGTCGCCGCGGACGCCGTCGGTCGAACCGTCGCCGAAATCGCTGCACGATCGCCAGCTGAAGCTACGTCACGCGGTGCGGAGGCCCCTCGCGTCGTCTGGTCACGCGG
This sequence comes from Myxococcota bacterium, assembly GCA_030776305.1. GTDB lineage: Bacteria > Myxococcota_A > Polyangia > Polyangiales > Polyangiaceae > Palsa-1150. The sequence continues at coordinate 701 of JALYHX010000446.1, read as the reverse complement.
CGAGGCAGCCTCTGGGCGTGTCGCCGCGGTCACGGACGCGGACGCCGAGCCCTCGACCGACTGCGCCGGAGAACGGGTGCGCAACGCAGCAGGAACGAAGAGTGCGAGGGCGCTGACCATCAAGAGAGCGCCCATTGCGATGGAACGATGGCGCCGGCCCCGTCGCCTCTCTGCGGAGGGGACGGTCAAAACGTCGATTCGAAGCGGTCCGCCGGCCCCCCCCCGCTCCGAGAGTCGAAGCAACACCTTCTCGCGTTCTTCGAACGGGCGGAAAGCGCGAACCGCACGCGCGGTGGTGATGAAAGCGACCGCGTCGCCGCCTTCCGACTGCGCACGCTCCAAATATGCCGGGGTTGGTCGCCTCGGCGGTCGTTCGAACGCCGGGGAGAGCTGCTCGGCTTTGAGCATGTCCACCTCCGTCGTGAGCGGAGATCCGACGTCTTCTGACGCCAGTGAGGGAGGCGGACTGGGATCGGTTTCGTTTCGGGACGACCGTGCCGGGTCGGTCGGTTCGGACGAACGCGCGGACCTTTGGATCTTGCCGGCGCGATCGCGCGTCATGGCTTGTCTCTCACAAGATCGAGTAGCGTTCGCTGCTCGTCCATGCCGCGCGCACCGAGCCGACGGCGCGCGACCCATTTGGCGCCGGGCACCTGTCGGCCGATCTGCACCTTCTTCGGAGCGTGTGGCATCCATTCACC
>JALYHX010000445.1 GCA_030776305.1 Myxococcota bacterium | reverse complement strand
GGGGACCGGGCCGCGTTGGCGCCTCTGGTACGCGACGCCATTGAAGCGAAGATCCGGGTGGTGCGCGACGACGAGCGCGAGTCGGGCGACCGGGCTCTCTTGAACCTCGGCCACACCATTGGACACGCACTCGAGGCGCAGGGGGGTTATGTGAGGTGGTTGCACGGCGAGGCGGTGGCTCTGGGCCTGGTCCTGGAAATGCAGGCGACGGCTGCATTTGGATGGACTCCGCCGTCGCTCGTAGAAAGAGCGGCGGTTTTGCTGCGCGCCTTAGGTCTGCCAACACAGGTCGCTATGTCAGAGGTTGCGGCGGCGTGGCCTTTTGTGGGCGCAGACAAGAAGCGAACACGAGACGCCGTGCGGCTAGTCGTCGTCAGCAGCGCGGGTGTCTCGCGCGTACAGCCTGTCGCGCTTGCCGAGCTCCAGAGTGCTCTGAGCTATCAGCGATTTGGCGTCTAGCGAACCTTTCGATCTGATCGCTCTCCACTTTTTGGCGCTTTGCCGAGGAGGAGGGTACGCTTTTTTGGAGTCACTAGCGCGGAGCAGCATACGTGCGTCCGAGCGCGGAGGGAGGATGCTCATGAAGCGGGTCTGGAGACATGTCGTGGTCGCCTTGTCGTTGATCGCGGGCGCGGGCGTCGTCTCTTCCGCGTGCGTCCACAACGACACCACACTATTCGTGCGCGACGCTCTTCTGGCCCAATACCGCCAAAACGGAATGGTCTGCATTTACACGCCTGATCCGCTGCAACCGTTCCACTCCTCGGGTGTTCTCGACATAGCCCTCAAGAACCAATACGACGGCGTCTTCTTGGTCGGCAATCAGATGGTGCCTCAGGTCAATTCGAGTCAACTCCAAACGGAAACGTCGATCGTGATTGTCAAGGGTGCAATCGTCCGCATCACAGATCGAACTGGCGCGCAATTGTCAACCTTCACGCGACTCACCACAGCAACGTTGCCCCCATCCAATGGCGGCACTCCAGGATACGCGCCGGTTTTTGCCACCATCGTAGACCCCCCGACAATCCAGAACGACCAGACCATTCAGCAGGGTATCGCGCAGGGCCAAGGGGGCTATGTGCGTCTTGTGACTTACGTCCGGTTTTTCGGCACGTCGCTGGGCGGGCAGGCAGTCGAGTCGAACGAATTCGAATTCCCGGTCGATGTTTGCAACGGTTGCCTAATCAATTTTACAAACAATCCATCTTACCCCACACCAAACTGCGTTGGCAGCCCGACTGCCACGGCAACAACGCAAGCGCAAATTCCGTGCGACACAGGGCAAGATGTGCCGATCGACTGCAACGCGTGCGCCGACATACCGAATTGCCGCGGCGCTTACCAAGCAGTGGCCCCTCCCCCCGACGCGGGCGGCGGCTAGACGGTTTGTGTCTTTCGGCCGATCCCTTGGCGATGCCGCCGTCGGGAATCGTCAACGTACAGGAAGTACGTTTCCTCATCCCGCCAGCGGCCTCGCTCGGTCTCGACCGAAATACGCCAACCTTCTATCGGCGCTCGTCCTGACACTGGCCCGAAGGGCTCCTCATGCCTCGATTCCCATTGAGGGGGAAGGGTTCTTGCTTTCCATCGGTGCGCGGACGTGTTCATATTGATGACCTACGCAGTTGAGCTCGTTACGAGCGCCGGACGTGGGCAGCCGATTGGATGGGGCGAAGCGCCGTGAGCAAGTCATCGACGCCGATGCCGAGGGCGCTCGCACACTCCATCGCGGCCAGGAGCGCCGGGCGTGCGACGCGCGGTGAGACGTCCATGGCTTCGGCTGCCGCCGCGACGACGGATTCGGCGAGGGCCGCGGTCACCTTCGGCGGGAGTCCGGAAGGCATGCTCGGCGTTTTTTCGGCGGGCTGCGGAGCCGCGGCTTTGGCGAGGCCGAGGCTCTGGGCGGTCTCCCCGACGAGGGCGGCGAGCCTCTTGGCAATACCGGCATCGTGAGGGTAAACGAGAACGGCCAGTTTGCGCAGGTTGTCGACCGTCGGATGCGATTGTTCGGACGACCAGCGCTGCACCGTTCGCAGCGACGAACCGACGGCGTCGGCCAAAGCCTGGTGGCTGTAGCCGAGCGCCCGCTGAGCGAGGGCGACGAGTGCGAGCACGTCGTTGCCGACCACCTTGGCTTCTGGGTGCATCGTCTCTCTCGGCAAGAGCGTACGCCGGTCGCCCCTCGCGCGGCGCCAAAAACTGCCAACGAACCGCCAATCGAGACACGACCGCCTCCGATGGTGCTTCGTTCGCCGCCACACGAGGCTGGTTCACCGCCGATCGGGCGTGAGCCGCCGCCATCCCAGTCAGAATCTCGACCGACTCCCGGACGATCGCCGCCACCGCTAGCAGGATAACCGCCACCTCTGGCACGATCGCCGTCGCCTGAGCCTCGTGCACCGCCACGGATGCGTGAGGCACCGCCACCCCTCGTACGATCGCCGTCGCCCGAGCTTCGTGCACCGCCACGGGTGCGTGAGGCACCGCCACACGAGCTAGAATCACCGCCAGCCTCGGCAGAAGGACCGCCGGACGAGGCAGAGTCGCCGCCGACTCCGGCATGGCCGCCGCCCTTCGAGACCCGTTACCAGTCGATTGAGACTCACGCGCCGCCGGACGAAGCCAGCGCGCCGCAACACGTCGGCGCCATGCCGGTCTTCCCCGAAGGTAGCCCGCCAGGGGCGAAAGCTTCCTGCAACTCGTCGCGGCGGTCGCCATCGGCTGCGCCTTGCTCTGGCTGCGAATCTGACTTGCTGGCTACAGCGCCTTAGGGACGTTCGGCGGCGAGCCGCATTGAAAAGGGCGGTTCGCTCGAAAGATGAAGCGCTCGTGTTAGGCTTGCGGCGTCGTCATGGATCGCCGCACGATCGAGCTTCGCATTAGTGGGCAGAAGTATCGAGTCGTCAGCTCCGTTGACGAAGAGGACTTGCATCGGCTCGCTGGAATCGTGAGCACCAAACTGAACGAGGTCGCTCCGGGGGCGCGAGCGCAGCCCCCGCACGCGATGCTTCTTGCCGCCATGGCCTTGGCGCATGAGGCGGAAACAGAACGCGATCGGCGGGAGTGCCTCGAGCGACGAACGTTGGAGTTGCTGCGACAAATCCTGGGAGGAATCGATAAGGCGCTCGAGCGGTGCTGCGGTCACACAGCGACTGGAGATTAGTGTTTCACGTGGAACACAGAACGCCCGTGACGCTTTTTCTGGACCACCCAATCGGTAACGCCAAATGGCGGGAGCTCTTTCGTACGCGACCGGCAGCCCGTTCCGGCGGGTCCTTGTCGTTCTGCTCGAACGACCGCCTTGCGCTCGCCAATCGACTGGCCGAGGCCGAGGCGCGCGCCGCCGGCGCCTCCCGGCTCCTCAGTGGAGACCGGGCGATCCATTCGCAGCTCGAGACGCAGGCGGCAGGGCTCGTCGCCCAGCCAAACGCCCTCCTTTGCACAGTGGGTATGCGGCGAACGTCGGGCTTTTCTCCGCCCTTGCAGGTCCGGAAGGTCTCATCGTGAGCGACGTTCGCAGTCGTCGATCATTGACGGCAACAAAACTCGCCACCACGCGTCAGAAGGGGGCGATCCAAGTTCGGGCCATCACGCCCTCGTCTGTCCCTGCCGGGAACGCCTGGCTTGCCTCCACCGCGACCGCTGCCCACACCAGCCACAACATCAGTCGTGCGGTCGAAGTCATTGCAGCCTGCCGGCAAGGGGAACCGGTTTGCGCGGGCGCTTAGTGGTTGTCGCCGGGACGGGCACCGGTATCGGAAAGACGCACTTCGCCGAAGCGCTGATCCGGGCATGGCGGCGAAATGCCCGGGTCGTTGGCCTCAAACCCGTCGAAAGCGGCGTCACAGATGGCATTGAGACCGATGCTGCACGTCTGCGCTCCGTATCATCGTTTCACGTGAAACAGTTCGGCTATGCGCTGGCCGCTCCCTTATCGCCCCACCTTGCGGCACGCGACGAAGGTCTCGAGATCCAGATTGACGGCATCCGCTCAAACGTGGAAGAAATTCGCCAACAGGTGGACGGAGTTGTCGTCGAGCTTGCAGGCGGCCTTTTCACTCCCGTCACCGAGGCCAGATGCAACGCGGATCTCGCGGCGGCACTAACTCCTGAATGGCTCCTGCTGGTTGCGCCGGACTCACTGGGTGTCCTCCACAGCGTCATCGCGACAATTCGGGCCGCTTTGGCGACCTCTCTCCGGGTCGATGGCATCGTTCTCGTTTCCCCGGTCCAGACAGATAGCTCCACGGGCAGGAACGCGAATGAGATCCGCAGATCGGCTGGAATTCCGGTCCTACTCGTACTGCCTCGTGCTTCGTCCGCCGAGCTGTCAGAGCTTCCCGCGCTGCGCGACTTCGCGAAAACCATCGACTTGGAACCGCGTGACCCACATTAACATGAAATATCAATCGTTTGCGATACTCTAGCCTACCCTTCTGCCACGATCGAGATGAATGACCACGCCCGCCAACGCCTTGGCAAACAGCTCGTCATGCGTGACGACAACAACCAGGGTCCCCTGCTTGACCTCCTCGCGCACCAAATCCAAAAGTCGGCTGGTGCTGGACACGTCGAGCCCAGCGGTCGGCTCATCTAGGAGGAGCAATCGCGGGTTATGCACGAGCGCGCGTGCCAGCGCAATCCGTTGCCGTTGTCCTCTCGAATAGCTCCGAACTCGCCGCTCGACGAAGAGTCTCAAATCGAACCGCTCGGTTGCTCGCTGACAAACGCCAGCTGCGTCGCGGCCGTAGAGACGCGCGGTAAGTTCAATATTTTGCCTCCCACTGAGGTCGAGATAGCAGAGTGAATCGTGCCCAGCCCAACCCAGCGTCCGGCGAATCGCCGAGCGACGTTTTCCCAACGACCCGTGATCGATGGTCCCTGATGTAGGTCGGGTTAGGGTGGCGACGATTGACAGTAGGGTGGATTTGCCTGATCCGTTCGGCCCTCGAATGATTGACGGACTTTCGGCGGAAAAGACGCACGAAACCCCGACCAACGCACGAACCGGTCCGTACGACTTCGTTACATTGCGGAGCTCCACGACCGTCATCCCAGCCATGTTGGAGCGGCGATAGCGCCAGCGCAAATTCAGTCTGCCGTCGAGGCTATGCAGCGCGCCCCACTGGCGCTGGCGTGCTACTCTAAGAAGCATGACGGCTGCCGCCGCGCGCGCCGCCGCGCGCATCGCTGAAGAGCTGCCTACGCTCCAAACATTGCGGCAAGCCATCGAGGGGGCGCTCGAGGGCAAGCAGGAGGCAGTGGAAGTTTCTCTCGTTGCGCTCCTCGCGCGCGGGCATCTTCTCATCGAAGACGTGCCCGGAGTCGGCAAAACCACCTTAGCGCGCGCTCTCGCCAAGGCGGTGGGTGGCGAGCTCCGTCGTGTGCAGTTTACAAGCGATCTTCTCCCAAGCGACGTCCTCGGGGTGAGCGTCTATGACCAGCGACAAGCGGAGTTCGTGCTGCGACACGGACCGATCTTCGCGAACATTCTACTTGCCGACGAGATCAACCGTGCAAGCCCCCGCACGCAGTCTGCGCTGCTGGAAGCGATGAACGAGGGTCAAGTTTCGCTTGACGGCCAGACGCTCCCACTCCCCGAGCCATTCTTCGTTATCGCAACCCAGAACCCCCAGGATTTCGCAGGGACGTTTCCGCTACCGGAGTCGCAACTGGATCGCTTTCTGTTGCGCGTTCGCATTGGGTATCCACCCCCCGTTGTCGAGATGCGTCTCGTGCTCGACGGGCATGTTGACACGGCGCGGGACGTCCATTGCGTGCTCGATCCGGCGCGTTTGGTGGTACTGCAGTGCGAAGTCGAACGCGTTACGATCGACGGCTCACTGGCGAACTATCTTCACGCCCTCATCGTGGCGACGCGAACCTCACCACTGCTTTCCCTTGGAGCGTCGACGCGCGCTGCGATGGCACTTGGCCATGCGGCAAGAGCGCGCGCGCTGCTGCGCGGCCGGCACTATTGCATCGCCGACGACATTCATGACCTGGCGCTGCCAGTTCTGGCGCACCGGGTTCGGCTAGCTACGCATGCCGACGGCTTCGTGCCCACGCGCGACGAGGCGGAATCCGCGCTGCGCGAAATCGTCGCGCGCATACCTGTTCCACTCTGAGCGCGTTCGTGTTGCCAGCCGCCCCCCATCACGGTCCGCTTGGGCTTTGGTTCGAGGCCTGGCGGCAACGCATGCGGCCACCGCGCCGCCTCAAGTTCACGCGCGAGGGTAAGTTTTTCGTCGGGATCACCCTGGGCGTCGGCTTCGCCGCAATCAACACGGCCAACAATCTCCTTTACTTGCTTCTGGGCATGCTGCTCGCTCTCATCGTCGTGAGCGGAGTCATGAGCGAACTCTCGCTTCGCGATCTCACTGTGGTTCGTCGGCTACCGCTGAGAGCCCAAGTGGGACGGGCCCATCTCGTGGAAATCGAGGTGTTCAACCACAAGTCGCGGGTGCCGTCGTACGCGATCGAGGTGGAAGATCTCCGTTTGGGCCAGCCGGCGGACAAGCGCTGCTTTTTTCTGAAGATTAGTCCCAAATCCGCGCAGGTTGCAGCCTACCGCCGGACCCCTACGCGACGTGGGCGGGATATCCACGTCGGGTTCCGGATCGCGACCCGATTTCCTTTCGGGCTTTTTGAAAAGTCGCGCGAAGTGCCTGCAAACGGACAACTAGTCATTTACCCGGCCGTCGACCCGGTGCAGTTGCCTCCACCTTTGGCCGGTCGCTTTCCTGGCGCCGACCTTGTCGTCGCGCGTGGACATGGGGAGGAATTTTTGGGTCTCAAATTGATGCGTCCCGGTGAGGATCCCCGCGACGTCCATTGGCGCAAGAGCGCTGCGGTCGGAGAATTGGTTATGCGCGAACGCGCGCGCGAGACACGGCCGGACGTCACGCTCACGCTTGATACGATACAACCGCTTAGTGCGGGCGAAGAGTGGGGCGCCGGTTTCGAAAGGCGGATCCGCGACTTGGCTTCGAGGGCGATCGCACACCTCAAGCGCGGAGACCGCGTGGCCGTGGTCTCGTCCGCGGGTGGTAGCGTGCGAGTGGATCGCACCGTGGGCGCCGACCCGCTGCTCCGGTACCTCGCTTTGGTGGAGCCGGTTGTCCCCGCCCACGTCTGCGCGCGAGAGCCCGGTCCTTGCGGCCTCGCAGGCACGCGCGGCGGACCACCACCGGTGACGCAATGAGATTTGGTCTCGTGCACCGTGTGATGACCGATGCGTTGTCGGTCCTCGGCGTCCTTGCCGTGGTCAGCACCGCGTCGCTCAGTCTGTGGACGAACCTCGTCCTCATCGTCGGGCTTGCTGCCGCGATTTCCATTCCCGAAAGCTGGCAGGGCCGTCCAGCGCTTCGGCATTTTGCAACGATTGCGCCCCTCGTATTGCTCTTGGTACAGGGGGCCCGGCTGCTTTTGGGGCACCCGCCGCTCGACGTGGCCGTTGAATTCGCAGCTCTCTTACAGATCATGCGACTTGCTACGCGTCGCGGTGCCGCGCATGACCAACAAATCATCGTGCTTGCGATGTTGCATTTCGTCGCGGGAACCGTCCTCGGCGGAGGGCTCGCCTACGGCCTTTGTTTCTTGGGATTTCTGATTGTCGCACCTGGGGCGCTCGTCCTCAGCCACCTGCGGCGCGAGGTCGAGGGCAACTACCGACAAGGCGCGCGCGACCGAACAGGACTTCCTGTCGACGTCCCCCGAATCCTGCGAAGCAGGCGGGTCGTGGGTCGGGGTTTTTTGGCGGCGACGTGCCTCTTAACCATTCCCATCCTGTTCTTTACCTCAGCGCTTTTCGTCCTTTTTCCGCGGGTCGGCTTGTCGCTTCTATTGCTGAATCATCCGCGTGCCGGACGCATGATTGGCTTTTCCGAGCACGTCGATCTGGGCGACGTCGGTGTGCTGCGGGATGACACCACAATTGCGTTGCGCTTCGAACTCAAGGACATGCCTGAGCCCCCACCGACGCGCTTGACGTTGCGTCTGAGGGGGACTGCGTTCGACGCGTACGACTCACGCGCATGGGCGCGGACGCAACGCGACTTGCATCCCGCAGACCATGGCGCGGACGGCAACGAGATTTATCCGCTCTTTCGGATGCCAGATTTGGCGCACGACCGGGTCGTGGCGTTCGATCTCGAGCCCATCGATCCCCCGGTGATGTTCATCCCTCCTCGAGCGGTTGCATTACGTGTGAGGCCGCAGAATCAAGTCCTACTCGGCGAGTCGCTCGTGATTCAGCGTGGTGCGGACGCGGAGTTGCGCTACACCGGCTCGGATGCGCGGGGCTTGCGCTATGACGTTTACCTCGCCGGCGATGACGAAGTGTTCGTCGAACCGCTTGCGGCAGTCGACCGCGCACGCTACGTCGCACTGCCGGCGAACCTTCCGCAGCGCATTGCCGATCTCGCGCATAGCTGGACCGACGAGCTAACCTTTCCCGACGCCAAGGCACGCCGCATCGAAGAGCGCCTCCGCCGGGAGTTCACCTACGATTTGCGTTCGACGTCCCAAGGCAAATCACAGCCAGTGGATGACTTTCTCTTCGTGTCGAAGCACGGACATTGCGAATTCTTCTCGACCGCCATGGCTCTTATGCTTCGTGCGGTTGGCATTCCATCGCGCAACG
>JALYHX010000444.1 GCA_030776305.1 Myxococcota bacterium | reverse complement strand
TACGAGGCGGTCGGGCAGCTCACGGCGCTCGGCGTCGGTCAGTCGACGTGCATCGGCATCGGCGGCGATCCGGTCGGAGGCATGGACTTCGTCGACGTCCTCGAGCTCTTCCAGGCGGACCCGGACACGCACGCCGTCATCCTCATCGGCGAAATTGGTGGTGACGCAGAGGAGCGCGCCGCTCGCTTCATCCAGAGCAAGATGAGCAAGCCGGTGGCTGGCTTCATCGCGGGGACGACGGCACCGCCCGGCAAGCGCATGGGGCACGCGGGTGCCATCATTGCGGGCGGCCAGGGCACCGCCGGCGAGAAGATCAAAGCCCTCGAGCGCGCGGGTGTCCGCGTCGCGCCGACCCCGAGCGACATGGCGAGCACCCTTCGCTCGATGATGAAGTAACGCCGGTATGTTGCGCGATGGCCCGTTTTCCCATAAAAGCGCGCGGGGATTGGCTCCAAGGAGGAGTTAGTCACGACCATGGCCATCGAACGCACCCTGTGCATCATTAAGCCCGACGCCGTCGAAAAGCAGAAGGCCGCCGCCATCCTCGCGCGCATCGAGGAGGCAAGGTTTCGCGTCCTTGCACTTCGAATGAGGCAACTCGCGCGTCGAGAAGCCGAGAGTTTCTACGAGGTCCATCGCGAGCGCTCTTTTTTTGCCGAACTCGTCAAGTTCATGACGCGATCACCGGTCGTCGTCGCCGTGCTCGAGCGCGACGATGCCGTGACAGGCTGGCGCGACCTCATGGGAGCTACGGACCCGGCCAAAGCAGCGTCCGGTACCATCCGCAAGCTCTTCGGATCCAACGTTGGCGAGAACGCCACACACGGCTCTGACTCGCTCGAGAACGCAGAACGAGAGATCCGGTTCTTCTTTGCCGGTCGGGAGGTGTCGCCCACGCCCTGAAGCGCGCGTCGACTTTTGCGCGCGCGCGAAAAGAAAAAGGAACGACGCGGGGGCGGCGCGTCCGTCCGATGGGAGCGCGCAACCGCCCTGTCGGACTTGGTGCTGCAGCTGCCGAGGCCCCCCTCAATGTCGTCGCAGAGCAATGGACCGAAGCCGGATTCTCACCAAACCGTACCCCCCTCGGGGCCGGGGAGGCGACCAGGCGGGCGTACGGGGTCCGCCTGGGGGGCGGCCCGCGACGCGCTCGCCGCCGCGCACAACCTCGAGGCGCTTCTGCGCAGCGCGAGCGTTGCATACCCCACGATCTTGGATTTGCTGCCCGAGCTTCGTGCGAGTGCCCGAGTGCTTCAAGAAGCATTCGAGGGCACTCGGGGCGGTGGCGCCGCGGCATTTGCGGCGAGCAATTATGGCACCGCGCGTGTCGGCGAGCTCGAGCAGCTGCTCGACACGACGGCAGCGGCGGAGCCGGACCGCGACGCCCTGGCGAATCGCGCCCACGCGCTCGCCAATGACCTCGAGGCATCCGCGGACTTGCTCGCTCTCCTCGAGCGGGCATCGGATCTCGTGCCGACCGAGGTGAGTCTCGACCTCATCGTGCGAGAGACGGGGCGCATGTTCGCCACGGGCCGCGGTCGGGAGTTGTTCGTGCGGTTCGATGAGGCCGCGCCGGACTGCGTCGTGAACACCGATCCGTATGTCGTCGGGCCGCTGCTGTCGCTCGCCATCGCGCACGTAACCGGCGGAGGGCTCGGCGAAATCGTGGTTCGAGCACGCTGCTCGCCACCGAACGCGACGTTGCTCGTCGAAGCGGCCACACCGGCAGACTCTGCCCTCCCCGGGATCACGATGCGCGTATTGCCGGCGGTCCCCCCCGTGGAGCTGGTGGCGCGGTGGGTGGCCGACCAGATCGGTGCGCTTATCGTGATCGAAGAGGCCCGCTGGGCCATTGCGCTCGGGTCCGCGTCCAGTTGACACTTCGCGCTGGCCGTCCAAGTGTTGGATGGCAAGAGAAAGAGCGCTATGAGCATCGAGGAAACGCTCCGACCGCGGGTCGAGCAGACGTACGCCAACCCCAAGCTCCTCCTCGATCCCGACCATCGCTATGCGGTCGAAGGGACGATCACGGCGCTCGATCGTGGCGAGGTTCGCGTCGCGTCTCCACCGGAGCGGGAGGGCGACGCATGGACGACGAATGCCTGGGTGAAGCAGGCCATCCTTCTCTACTTCTCGCTGCGGAAGATGGAGAAGCTCGCCTGCGGGGCGCTCGAATTTTACGATAAGATCCCCGTAAAGCGCGACCTCGACCTTGCCGGCGTGCGCGTCGTTCCCCCAGGGGTCATCCGGTTCGGCGCGTTCGTCGCCTCGGGTGCCATCATCATGCCCGCCTACGTCAACATCGGGGCGCGCGTCGGCGCCGGGACCATGGTCGATACGTGGGCGACCGTCGGATCGTGCGCGCAGGTCGGACGCGACTGCCACCTCGCGGGTGGCGTCGGCATCGGGGGAGTGCTCGAGCCGCCCGGCGCGCTGCCCGTGATCATCGAGGATGGGGTATTCGTCGGATCGCGTGCCGTCATCGTCGAGGGAATGCAAATCGGCCGCGAGGCCGTGATCGGCGCCGGCGTGGTGCTCACGTCGTCGACGCCGATCCTCGACGTCAGCGGATCGGAGGTCGTGGAGCTCCGCGGGCGAGTTCCGCCGCGAAGCGTCGTCATTCCCGGCGTGCGGACGAAGAAATTCGCGGCCGGAGAGTTCGGAGTCCCTTGCGCGCTCGTCATCGGGACGCGGAGCGAGAGCACAGACCGCAAGGTGACGTTGAATGCGGCGCTGCGCGACTTCGCGGTACCCGTGTGATGGAGGTCGCGCGGCATCTCGACGAGACCTTGCTCTGGCTCTGCGCCATCCCCTCTCCGATCGGCGAAGAGCGCACGATTTGCGATGCGGTGCAGGCGCGGCTCGCCAGCCGGGCCTTGCCGTCCGTGGTTCGTCGCTACGGAGACTCGATCGTCGTTCCCGTCCTACGCGCGGGACGTGGTCCCCACATTGCGCTCGTCGGCCATTTGGACACCGTGCGCACCGAGAACGGTCCGGCGCGAATCGACGGGGACCGATGTTTTGGCTCCGGCGCGAGCGACATGAAGAGCGGTCTGGCGGTGATGATCGCGCTGGCCGAGACGGTCGACATGCTCGACCTCGGTTGCGACTTGACGCTCGTGTTCTACGCGCGCGAGGAGGGGCCGTTCGCCGAGAACGAGCTCGGACCCGTGCTCGAGAATGATCCCGAAATCGGTCACGTGGACCTCGCGGTCTGCATGGAGCCGTCGGACAACAAGCTGCACCTCGGTTGTGTCGGATCCATCCACGCCGCCGTGACGTTCGTCGGGCGCACGGCGCACAGCGCGCGGCCGTGGGAGGGAGAGAACGCGATCACGAAGGCCGCGGAGTTTCTCGCAGAGATGCGCTCGGTCGTGCCGGTCGAGAGTGTCATCGACGGGTTGACCTACCGGTCGGTCACGACGATCACCCAGGCCAGCGACGGCGGTCGGGGCCGAAATGTCGTCCCCGACCGCTTCGTCGTCAACCTCAACCACCGATTCGCCCCCGACCGCACGCTCGACCAGGCGCGGGCATACGTCGCCGGTCTCGTCGGCGACCGTGCGGGCGTGGAGATCGCCGACCTGTCTCCTGCGGCGATGCCGAGCGCGCGCCATCCGCTTGTGCGGGCGCTCGTCGCGGCAGGCGTTCGCGGTGTGGAACCCAAGCAGGCATGGACGGACGTCGCGCGTTTCGCCGCACGCGGCGTCGCCGCGGTGAACTTCGGCCCCGGTGAGAACGCGCAGGCTCATCAGCCCAATGAGTCGACGTCGCTCGCGCTCTTGCACGACGGGTACGCGATTGTCGCTCGCTGGCTGGGGTCGCTGGGGGGGTGAAGAGCGGCCCGCCCCTTTCGCCAGAAGCGAGCTACCCGATCTCGATCTTGTTCCACATCTCTCGGCGCATGCGCTCCCTGCGCCTGTCGGTGCGCGTAATCATCCGCGCCGCGCTCCACGCCGCCAGCAGTTCTCCCTCGAGGCCGAGCGCCGGAAGGGCGCTTGGACCCACCACGAACGCTCCGGCGAGTGGCGTGCGAATCGGCTCCGCACCGAGGCCGTGAAAGTTGGGCGGTTGCACATGCCATCGCGCCGCCATCGGCTCGGCATCGAGCGAACCACCCGACGCGCGCAGCGCAGAACGGTCGATGTCCTGGCGCACCCCCGAGCGAAGGTCCCAGAGCGGTCGCGCATCGTGTGGTGAATCAATGACGAGATAGTGCCTCTCGATGAACGGCAACAATGACTCGATGGCCTCGAGCACCGCCTCGCGGGCGCGGCCGACCGGTACGGTCGAACCTTCCGGGAAGATCGCCTCCGCAACGAGGAGCGTCGCCGACGCGATGCCGCACGAATCGCGCCACCGTTGCAAATGAACCAGCGGCGTCGACGGATCGATCCCGCGACGTGGCCACGCGGGCAACAGGAATGCCTCGTCGCCGAGGGTCACGGGCAGCCCCTCGTCGCGGACGACGATCGACACGACGAACCGCCATTGCGCGGGAACCAGATAAGGCAGCGCCGCCAGGGAGCGGCGTGATGCGTCGAAGTCGGTGGTGAGGTCGAGCAGTCCACGCGTCGTATGGTCTGTCACGACGAAGCCGACGCCGGTGGTCTCGTCGTCGCCGTCGATGACGACACCCATGGCACGCCCGCGCTTGTGCACCACACGCACCGCATGCTCGCCGAGGCGCGCTTCGCCTCCATGGGCCCGGATGCGCTCGACGAGAAAGTCGACGAGCTCTTGCTCGCCGTGCGCCAGGCGCGCCACGCCGCGCGTCCAAGCCCCGTGCAACCTGGCCAGCGCGAACTCAGGAGGATCGGCGGCATGACTGGCGAAACGTACGGGCACATCGACGATCGCGCGGTAATCATGGTCGCGCGGGAATTCGGCGAGAAGAGGCGTCGTGTCCGTCCCGTCGAAGCGCGGCAAGAGGGCGGCGGTGCGCTCCGTCTCGCGCCTCTCCCAGAAGGTGCCGGGGGGCCACACGAGGTCTTTCTCGAATGCGATGTCCGCAGCCGCGTTGGTGAGGGCAAGCTCGGCGTAGAGCTCGTCGACCACGCGGCGCACTTCCGGGTAGGTGCGGTCGACCTCTTTCGCGAAGAGCTGGACGTCCGGCGGCACCTCGAGCCGCAACTTCGGCGCAAGGACCTGAAACATCGGATCGAGCGGTAAGACCCGCCGTCGGAACGTTTGCGACTGAGCCAGCTCCACCAGCACGCGCCCCCAAGCCGGCGACGAGCCGGCCAAGAACGTGAACGGTCGGCGCGCGAGCGTCACACCGTCGTACTGGTACGTCGGTGGACGCCAGCCTTGTCCGAGGACCAAGACTCGCCATGACCGTCGCGAGAGCAACGCGGCGGTGACAAGCGCGCCGACTCCGGCGCCGAGGACGGCGACGTCGTAGTGCTTTGCCATCAGAGCCCGAGCGAGGCGCGAACCCCGCGTACCCTCACGCGCGCCCGTCCGCCCGGGACCGCGGGCGCCTCAACGGTCACGCGACCCTCGGCCATCCACTGCAGAACGCGTGGCAAAAGCTCATGCTCGCGCACGAGGATGCGCGCGCGGAGCGACGCGTCGTCGTCGTCGTCGAGGACGGGGACCACGGCCTGAGCAACGATCGGGCCCGTATCGGTCCCGCCGTCGACGAAATGCACCGTGCATCCCGAGACTCGTGCCCCGTAGTCGAGGGCTTGCTTCTGCGCGTGAACACCGGGGAAGGCGGGAAGCAGTGACGGGTGCACGTTGACGACGCGGCACGGGAACGCACCGAGCAGCACGTCCGTGACCAGTCGCATGAACCCCGCCAGGACGACAACTTCGACGCCTCGCGAACGAAGCCCTTCGACGAGCGCGCCGTCGAATGCGCGTCGATCGGCGAAGTTGCCATGCTCGATCACCGCGGTCTCCACGCCGGCTTTGCGCGCGCGAGAGAGCGCGCCCGCGCCCGAGACGTTCGAGAGGACCAGGGCCACTCGCGCGTCGAGGGTTCCGTCGGCGACCGCGTCGAGGATGGCCTGAAGATTCGTCCCGTCGCCCGATACCAGGACGCCAAGAACAATCACGCCGGCCACTCCACCCGCTCTTCGAAGACTCGATCCGAGGGTGTGTGCACGACGCGTCCCAAGGGGATCGGCGATTCGCCCAAGCCTCGCATCGCGTCGACAGCCCGTGGCGCGTCCTGCTCGGCGACGACGAAGACGAAGCCCACGCCCAAGTTGAACGTGTTTCGCATTTCGATCTCGTCGACCGCGCCGCCTCGCTGAATCAGGTCGAAGATCACGGGGCGGGGCCAGGGACGCTCGATGCGGACCCCGAGTCCTTCGGGAAGAATGCGCGGCAAATTCCCCGGCAAGCCGCTGCCGGTGACGTGGCACATCGCGTGGACATCGACCGCCTCGAGCATCGATCGTACGTGACGCGCGTATAGGCGGGTGGGCGTGAGCAGCACCTCTCCCAGGGTCCTTCCCGCGAGCTCGGACGGACGGTCGCCGGGAGACAATCGCATTCGGTCGAAGACGACGGCGCGTGCGAGAGAATATCCGCTGGCATGAAGCCCGCTCGATGGGATCCCGAGCGCCACGTCGCCCGTCTTCGCCCGTGATCCATCGACGATCTTCGCGCGCGCGACGACCCCTACCGCGAACCCCGCGAGGTCGTATTCGCCGGGGGCATACATCCCGGGCAGCTCCGCGGTCTCTCCGCCGAGCAGCGCGCATCCGCTTTCTTTGCAGGCCGAGGCTATGCCGGCAATCACCCTCTCGGTGACATGGACGTCGAGCTTGCCGGTCGCGAAATAGTCGAGGAAAAAAAGCGGACGTGCCCCTGAGGTCAAGATGTCGTTGACGCACATTCCGACGAGGTCGATGCCGATCGTGTCGTGCACGCCCGTCAGGAACGCGACCTTGAGCTTCGTCCCGACACCGTCGGTGCCACTGACGAGGATCGGATCTTCAACGCCGCCCGGAACCGCACAGAGCCCAGCGAACCCGCCGACGCCGCCGACGACTTCGGCGGTCCGGGTCGCCGCTGCAAGCGGCTTGATGCGCTCGACGAGATCGTCCCCGGCGCGGATGTCTACCCCGGCTTCCTTGTACGTCATGGACATGACGGGACCGACGCTAGCACGAGTGGCCGGGACGATGGCCGTCGCGCCTCGGACGAGATGAGCTTTTTTGCCGGGCGACACTGGCGCATACTACCCGGCGATGCAGCGCCGCCCCCGCATCGGAGCATCGCCCAAGGTCCACTCACCGAGCATCGTCATGGACGGCGCCCGTCTCGACGCGGACGTCGTCATCGGTGCATTCTGCTTCGTCGCGGCGGGCGCCGTCGTCGGCCAGGGAACTCGGATCCAGAGCCATACCAGCGTATGGGACGGCGTGGTGCTCGGCGCGGACGTGTTCGTCGGCGCTGGTGCGATATTCACGAACGTGCGCCGCGCGCGCGCCGCGTTTCCGCGCGCCCCACATTGGGATCGTACGGTCGTGGAAGATGGAGCGACGATCGGCGCGGGCGCCGTCCTCGTCGCCCCCGTCCGAGTCGGCTCGCGTGCGATGATCGGGGCGGGGTCGGTCGTCTTGCGGGACGTCCCGGCGCACGCCATCGTCGCGGGCAACCCGGCGCGGGTCGTGGGTTGGGCATGCGAATGTGGTGAGACGCTGGCGCGAGGCGATCGCGCTCCCCAGCGTCTCGTGTGCGCACAATGCGAAGCGTCAGCAACAGGCGGCCACCCATGAGGTAGAGCGAATGCCGTGGCGCAGCGACGGCTACGGCACCGCGTGCGCGAGGTGACGCTCGATCGTCTCGTGCATGACGAGCATGGCGACGTGCGCGTAGATCACGACTCCGAGCGTATCGACGAGGCTCGCGATGAACGGCGTTGAGCTCGTCGCGGGGTCGATGCCGAATCGCTTCATGATGATGGGTAGCATCGATCCCACCGTGCACCCCGCGAGGATGATGGTCAAAACGGTGAGTCCGACCGTCAGCGCGAAGAGAAACGTCTGGTCCGGGTACATCATCACCCGCACCATGGCGATCACCGCGATGAGGCACCCGAGGATGAGTCCCATGACACTCTCGCGCAGCAGGATTCGCCACCAGTCGCGCAGCTTGATCTCACCGAGCGCCAGCCCTCGGATGACCAGCGTCGACGACTGCGATCCCGAATTGCCTCCCGCCGAGATGAGAAGCGGCACGTAAAGAAGCGCTCCCTTCACGGCCTCCATGATCGGGTCGTAGTAGCGAAGCGCGGTCTGTGTGAAGAATTCCTCGACGAAGAGGATGACCAGCCAGCCGGCGCGCTTGCGAATGAACGTCAGGAAACTGGTCTGGAAATACGGTACGTCGAGCGGCTCCACTCCGCCGATTCGTTGGACGTCCTCGGTCTGCTCCTGCACGAGCACGTCGATGATGTCGTCGATCGTGATGACGCCGAGGATCTTGCCGTCGTCGGCGACGACGGGCATGACGTTCAGGTCGTATTTCGCCATGCGGCGCGCGACCTCCTCCTGGTCCATCGTCGGAGGCACACTGATCACGTTCGTGCGCATCACTTCGGCAATCCCCTGCAATGGATCGGCGATGAGCAGGTCTCGCAAGCTGACGAGCCCCGCGAGTCCATCCTGGTCGAGCACGTACACGACGTACACGAACTGCTCGCGTTCGCGGGCGCGCTTGCGCACGATCTCCATCGCCTCCGACACGTGCATGCGCGGAGAGACCGCCACGTAATCGGGCGTCATCAGGTGGCCGGCGCTTCTCTCCGGCCACTTCTCGATGTCGCGGACTTCCTGCGCTGCCTCCGGGTCGACTTTCTTGAGCGCCTCGAACAGCTGCTCGCCGAAAGCCTCCGGCAACGTGCTGAACAGGTCCGCCCGATTGTCGGGCGCCATCTCGCTGGCGATCTGGGCCAGCGATTGGGCCGCCATCTGCTCGACCAACTCCCCTTGCTCGTGCTCGTCCAGCCTCTCGAAGATCGGCGCTGCCTCTTCGGCGGGCAGCCGGGACAGCAGCTGCGCGGCTTCGTCCGGCTCCAGGTCTCCAATGATGTCCGCGAGATCCTCGGGGTGGATCTCGTCGAACAGCTCGCCGATTTGGTCCGGATCCTCCTTGAGGATCTGCTTGATGTCGGGGCCGAGCAGGCTCGCGAGGCGCATGCGCGCGGCGCACACTATCAGGTTTGCTGGCCAATCCCTCGGTTCGGGCGGCCCTGCGTGTCGTCAGTGGCTCCCATGTGCGTAACCCCACTCTTGGAGCATTCGCTGCATTTCCTTGGCGGCCTCGGCATTGGCCGCCGCACCTTCTGCCGCGGACTCGGCGGTCCTCTCTGCCCGGTCGCGCGTCACGAATACGCCGAGATCGCGGGTCGGGTCGATGAACGGTAGAGCCGGCGCATAGACTTCCGCCCGCGCTTCGTCGGTCCCGATTCCGGCCCTCGCCGCGACCGCCGGAAGCCCGAACGCCCCGGCGAATGTCGCGTGATCCGGCCAGCTGGCGCCATCCAGCGAGAATTGCCATCGGATGGGGGCCCCGGGAGGATCGACGCGCACGTCGAGGCCGACGACCGCGTCCGACGACGTGGTGAATGCGAAGTCCACCCTTGCCCCGACCGTAAGCGTGCTCTCGTGCGGCGCGCCTGCCGGTTCCACCGCGATGGTCGCGGCATGCTTTTCGTCCCCCGCTTTCAGCCATCCGCGGACCTCGTGGGGTCGGCCTCCGCCCGCGAATCGAAGGTGTACGGTTGGGAGCGTCGCGCTCTTCGTCGCCTTGTGCAGGTCGCCCATCGGACTCGAGGCGAGCGCCGCCGTGAGGCGAGCGCGCATGTCGGCGACGACGTCGGCGTGTTGCCGCGCGACACTTCGACGCTCGCCTGGATCCTCGTCGAGGTCATACAGCTCGTCTTCGAGCACGAGGGGGGCCCCGGCTTCGGTCTGCGTCGACGGGTGCGCTTGGGCATCGTGCACGACCAGCCGCCATTTGCCCCAGAGAAGAGCACGCGACATTCGACCCTCGCTCACGACCGCGCGGGGCTCGTGAGGCTTGCGCCCTCGCAGAAGGGGCAGAAGCGATTGTCCGCTCATGCGTGCATCCGGCTGCATCCCTTCGAGATCGAGGATGGTGGGCGCAATGTCGATGTTGAGAACGCGCTCGGCGATCGTCCGTCCCCCGTCGATGACTCCAGGAAGAGACATCACGACCGGAATGCGCGTCGTCTCCTCGAAATTGCCGACGGCGTGATGGAAGCGCTGGGGCATCTTGGTCGTCCCGATCCATCCGAACCCGTCGTGCGCGACCGACAGCGTCTCCCCGTGATCCGACGTCAGGACGACGAGCGTCGAATCGGACAATCGTAGCGTGTCGAGCTTCTCGAGCACGACGCCGATGGCGGTGTCATCCTTCGCGGCTTCCGCCATGTACGCACGCACCTGCCCGTCGTGAGGCCCGGCGGGCGGGGGTGGGACACGCGCCAACATTTCCGGGGGCGGGTCGTACGGCTCGTGGGGCGAGTTGTAGTTGACGAAGAGAAAGAACCGATCGCTGGCATGCGCGTCGAGCCATCCGAGCGCATCGTAGGTGATGAGCGCCGTATCACGGGTGCGATAGCGGTGATCGGTGATCCGCTCGAAGCCCATGTCGAGCCCGACGACGGCGTAACCGGTCATGAAAAAGTTGTTCACGAACGCCGCGGTGGCCATCCCGGCGGTTCGAAGCAAGCGCGGCACGAGCGGGGGATCGGACGCATAGTAGCGAGCGATGCGGTCCATTGGCTGCACCCAGTTGGTCGCGTCGATGCCGACCTCGCTCGAACGCTCGCCGGTCAGCATCGCCACGGTACCGGGCCGCGTCCATGTGGCCGCCGACCATGCGTGGGCGAAGTGGACACCGCGCCCGACCAGTCGATCGATCGCCGGCATCAGTCCGGGAATCGCTGGCAGCAGCGCATCGAGGGGTGGCCGAGAGGCCGCGAGCTTCGCGGCATCTTCCGCCGGATCATGCAGCGATGCGATGATATCGGGGCGGAGCGCGTCGACGACGATCCACACGACGTTGTAGGGAACGCGCGTGCGCCCTTTCGCAATGACCACTGGATCGCCCCAGAGGGCAAGCGCCATGGGCGGCACGGTCACCCGCTCTGCCTCACCACCCTCATCGCCGGCCGCCTCCGGGTTCGGCACAGCCCAGTGCTTCTCGTTGTCCGCTGGTTTCTCGATCCAAGTCCGAAGCAGCACCTCCACTTTTTGCCCGACCCAGGGACCGAGATCGACGTCGGCGTCGAGCCAACGTCGGTCGTCCGCCGGCGGAACGCGCGTCTGCGATACGTAGTGCTCGACGCCGCCGGCATCGATGACCGACACGCCGAACAGGGTCGTGGCCGGCAGAGGCGTGGCGACCGCCGGGGAGAAACGCAATCGCGCGGCGGCCGGAACCGCGAGCTGGAAGCGCAGCGCCGAAGGTGTCGGGGCGTAAATCGCTTCGCGCTGATCGAAGCTCCCCTCGTTCATGTTCCAAACGCGCACGTCGGGAAGCCATGCTTGCCCCTCCGTCGTCGACCCCTCCCACTGCGTTTCCTGGGCGCTCGTGCGCAGCGCAATGGTCGTCACGAGTTGTCCTGCGACACCCGCCGCTTGGGCCCAGGGACCGCGGAGCTTTCGCCAATACGCCTGGAAAAATGGCTGCGACGCTGCGAGGTTCGGCACGTCGATCGCCGCATCGCCCAGCGACTCGACCAGCCGAACCTTGACCTCGTACGCG
>JALYHX010000443.1 GCA_030776305.1 Myxococcota bacterium | reverse complement strand
GGCCAGCACTCATCACATCATCACGGTGGAGGACCCTGTCGAGTACATTCACGCGCGCAAGAAGGCGATGATCAGCCAGCGCGAAGTAGGTACGCACACGCGCTCCTTCCAGGCCGCGCTCAAAGCGTCGCTGCGCGAGGACCCCGACGTCATCGTCGTGGGCGAGCTTCGTGACACCGAGACCGTTCGCATGGCCCTTGCCGCCAGCGAGACGGGCCACCTCGTTGTCGGGACAATGAACACGCCAAGTGCGGCGAAGACGATCGACCGCCTCATCGACCTCTTCCCCCCGGCGGATCAGCCTCAAGTCCGAATGACGCTTGCCGGCGGTCTGCACCTCATCGTCAGCCAGCGGCTCGTTGCGGCGGCGGAGGGCGGCGCGATGGTCGCGGCCGTCGAGCTACTCCCCGGGTCGATTGCCCTTTGGAGCTTGATCCGCGACAACAAGACTTACCAGATTCCCAGCTTGCAACAGCGTGGCAAGGGATTTGGCATCGTGAGACTCGACGATTCGCTTGCGGACCTCGTTCGAGCGGGTCGGGTGACCCGCACGGTGGCGCTTGCGATAGCCGAGAATCCCGACGAGCTCGACGCGGTTCTCTCGGGTAAGCGTCCCGCCGCGCCGGTTGCGCAGTTCGGAAAGAAGGGTGCCTGAGTGCCGACGATCGACGTTCTCTTCGATGCGTTGATTGCCGCGGGCGGCAGCGATTTACATCTCGGCATGGGATATCCGCCGCTGATGCGACTGCGCGGGGAGCTCGTGCCGATGCGCCCCGAACCCATGGAGCCTGCGGAGATGGACTCACTCCTTTTCGGGATCACGAATTCCGAGCAGGAGAAGACCATCCTTGAAACGTTGGACCTCGACTTCGCGTATGGCTACGGGCAAAAAGCGCGCTTTCGGGCCAATTATTTTTACAAGGTCACGGGCCTCGCCGCCGTATTCCGTACGATCCCCGCTCGCGTACTGACGCTCGACGAACTCGGGTGCGGGCCCGCCATCCGAAAGCTCGCTGACCGGCGTTCGGGGCTGGTCCTCGTCACCGGACCGACGGGATCCGGCAAATCGACGACGCTCGCTGCGATGATCGATCACATCAACAAGACGCGACCTTGCCACGTGCTCACGATTGAGGATCCCGTCGAGTTCGTGCATGTCTCGCAGAAAGCGCAGATCACGCACCGCGAGATCGGAACCCACGCGTCGACGTACGCCCAGGCGATCCGCAGCGCTGGGCGCGAAGATCCGGACGTCATCCTCATCGGTGAACTTCGGACCAACGAGACGATGAAGCTTGCACTTCAGCTCGCCAGCTTCGGGATCCTCGTCTTTGCGACGGTGCACACGAACAGCGCCTCGGCCACGATCGATCGCATCGTGAACGCGTTCCCCTCCGAGGAGCAGCCGCAAGTGCGCGGGATGCTTTCCGAGGGACTCGCGGGCATCGTCGCGCAGCAGCTCGTGCGCACCGCGGACAAGAAGCGGCGAGTGGCGGTGCACGAGATTCTCGTTGGGTCGCCGGCGCTCGCATCGATGATTCGCGAGAACAAGACATTTCAGATCCTGAGCCTGATGCAATCGGGCCAGGCGCAGGGCATGCAAACGATGGACATGGCGCTCGAGCGGCTCGTGCGTGCGAAGGAGATAGCCATCGAGACGGCGCTAGAAAAGGCAATCGACAAGGAGAGCTTCGCCAAGCTCCTGAAGCAGAGCGAGATGGCGCCACTCTAGTAGCCATCGTTGGGGCGGCTAGCAGGCTGGCCCGGTCATTCCCCTCGGAATTACCGAACGAAGCGATGCCCAATGAAGGTCCAGATCCAGCATGGTTCCCGCTTTTTCGCGGGGCAGCACAATCGACGTTCAGGTCCTCGCGTTTGCTGCATTGGGCACTACCGGCACGCGAGCACAACGAGACTCTGGGTGGGGCCGTCGTCGCCAATGTCGGTGTTGTTCCTCGCGAGGTATGCGGCATCACGACCCTGCCCGAACGCGTGTAGACTGATCTCCAGCGGGAGCCTCGGGGGTGTTGAGGCCACGATTGCGAATGAGCGACGACTCGGACCTGAGTTTCTTGCGGGGAACCCTCTCCACCATGCTCGAGGCATCCGATGAAGGGTTCATCGTGCTCGATGGCGGCGGGCTTTGCCGGATGATCGGACGCCGCGCGGGGGAGATGTTCGGGATCGACGCGGGAGCCCACGTCGGCAAGCATGGAGTGGAGGTCCTCGATGAATTCGCCAGGGCCTGCGCCGAACCGGAGGCCTTTTGGCAAGCGGCCGTAGCGCCGCCCGGGTCCCCTGCGACCGTTGCCGAAGTCGACGTCCGCCGGCCGATTGCGCGCACCGTTCTCTGCAGGACGATTGCACTACCCCGCGGCGCCGACGGTGCCGCGATTGACACGTTGGCACCCGGACGAATCATCTTCGTTCGCGATGTGACGCTCGAGCGTGCCGCCGAGAGCTCGACGCGGCAGCTACGCGCGCGTCTCCGGGCGCTGACGCCGTTCGACGGCCTCACCGGATTGCTGAATCAGCGTCGCCTCTATGAGGAGCTCGGTCGCGAACACAGCCGGAGCATGCGCGCCTGGGACACTTATGCGCTGCTTCGTGTCGATGTGGACGGCATGAACAGGATCAACGATGAGTTCGGGGTACCCTCAGGCGATCAGGTTCTCGAGCAAGTCGCCCGGCGTCTGGAGACGTGCGTGCGCGAGTACGACGTGCTCGCACGACTCGAGGGCGATGAGTTCGGAATCCTGTTGCCGGGAGCCGACGTGATTGCCGCCCGTGCGGTCGGCGAGCGCATGATCAAAGCCGTCGCTGCCGAAATGTTCCCAATCCCTCCCGTTGCAGCCGCGGCTGCCTCTTGGGCGAGGGTCGATGATCGCGATGTGCTGCGACTCGCCGAGCCCCTGCTTGCTCCCGACCGCACCGTGACCGTCTCGATCGGTGGGGCCCTATGGGTGCCCCCGTCGCGCCAGAGCGCGGAAGCCATCTTTCGGCGGGCAGGAGAAGCGCTGCGGGACGTGCGCAAACAAGGTGGCAGCCGGTTGCACCTGTTTGGCTGCTAGTCCGCGCGACTTTATGCTCTAAAGTCTTCGTTCTTTCGCATCTCGTGTTCTCTCTCGTCCGTGTTCTCTCTCGTCGTACGCCGTGCCCTCCCGTGCGTGATCCAACTTTTTATGGACTCCTCGAGCTTCACAAGCTCGCCGATTCGGCGGAGCGGCGCGCGTCCTGGCGACAGTCGATGGCCGCGCTCGCGCAAGGGATCGCCGACGAAGGTCCCGGCCCCCTCGAGGGAGTCAATCCCGAAACGGTCGTCGCCGGCGTGAGAGCGGCGCTGCAATCCGGTCTGGTCGACGATCTCGACTGGCTCTCCGCGCCCGCGGCGGGGTCGGCTCTCTATGAGCTCGCTTCTTCCCTCCCACTCGGACCCGAGCAGCGCGAACTCGGACGCCGCTTGCTCGCGCGGCTCCTCGCCGCGGACGCGGCAACCTTCGTCGCCGTCGCGCGTCGCATGGCACTGGGGCCGAGCAAGGGGCTGGCCAGCCCTGGCATCCGCGCACGCGTAGCTCTGGTCACGGAGCTTCCCATCGGGTTGGGGATCGCCGACGGTCCGCTGGCCTTGGCGATTGCTTCGCGCCGCGACCTTGCGCGCGAATGGATTGCGCTTCCCTCCATGGGGTCACTGCCTTCGCGGCGACTTGCAGCGCGACTTCTCGAGCGCGCCGCACGCGAGGCGGCGCGTCGCGCGGCCCAAGGAAACGACCACAGCTTGCGCGCTTTCAAGTCCGATGCGGTCGCGCCAGCCTGGGACCGACTCCTTGCCGACCGAGAATCGCTCGTCTGGCGGCACGTCGCCGTCGCGCGCGGTCTGCTTGCTCCGTGGATTTCGCCATTTGCTCGCGCCGTCGAGGACGCGCTGTCGCCGTCCCTCACGCCGACGCAGTGGAGACGAGCGGCGTCGTCGATCGCCGCAAGCGTCGCGGTCGCGCCCGAATCCGGCCTTGCCCTCGCCCGGCGGGCGCTCTCGCAAGGTCTTATGGATCGCGATCCCGGGATGGCGTCAGCGTTCTTGTGGGGATTGCCGCGCGCGGCGGACGCCGAGAGCGAGGCGGCCCAAGAGCTCCTCGATTGTGTGCTCGACCGTGCGCTGCCAGATGTCGGCGAGGCCATCGTCGAGCTGCGGGCCGAACTCGGGGACTCACCCATCGCAAACCGTGCCGCCAAGAGGGGGCTCGAGATTCTGTCTCAGCGCGCCAAGGGGGCAGGTGATGACGGCGCGGAGGGACTCGCGCTCGATGTCACCCGGGATCTCGCAAGAGTCGCCCGAGACGACGAGCCGTTGCGCGACCAGGTCTCCGGCGCGCTTCTCGCGTTCGCCACGCAAGGAGCCAAGGA
This sequence comes from Myxococcota bacterium, assembly GCA_030776305.1. Lineage (GTDB taxonomy): Bacteria > Myxococcota_A > Polyangia > Polyangiales > Polyangiaceae > Palsa-1150. The sequence goes on along the minus strand of JALYHX010000443.1, from coordinate 6,076 downwards.
GGCTCATTCCCGTGCCCGCGACGTGCTCGTGGCGGCGCGGGGCTCGCTCGACGCTCTCGAGGCCATCGCCCCCGAGGAGGACGGAGCCGAGGGCAGCGCCGGTTCGATGGCGCGTCGCGCGTCACTGGCGGTGCTACGCGATTTGGACGCGGGCCTTCTCGAGCGCGACGTCCTCGAGAATCTTCTGTCGCTTGGCGGGGGAGGGGCATTCGGTCAGGCGCTGGACCCGCTTCACGACCGCCTTGCCGCGTGGATCCTCACGCGCGAGCACGCACCGCTTCAGGCCGTGGATACCGGATCGGCGCAGCCTTCACATCCGACGCTCACGCTTCGCCGCCTGCGCGCGCTCTTGCATCTGGTGGACAGCGAGACCCATGTCGACGATTCCGATCTGCAGCGCGTTGCTCGGCTGCGAGATCGCTGGCTCCCCGTCGCGAGGGCGCTCCTCGATCGGTTCGAGCGAGGTCCGCCCTCGCCGGTCCGCCGAACCATCATCGCCGCGCTCGCACGGGCCCTCGATGCGCTCGTCCGCGTCGGGGCCTGCGAAGTCGTCGACGCACTGCTCGTCGTCTCGCGCCACGCGATCGATCCGACCGCGTTCGCCACGCTGGCCGAAGCGTCGATGAACCCCGACCTCTCCCACGTGTTCGAGCACTACGGCCGCTTCGCCAAAGCCGTGGCGACCGACGCGCAAGGAGCACTGCCCGCATACGAAGAACTGGCCCGCGATCTGGCCCCCGATGATTCGGGACGGACCGAGGCGTTGCGCGCCGTGCTGATGCGCCTTGGGAGTGCGCTCGCCGCACTTGCCTCCGCAATGTCTTTGCAAATGCTCGCGAGCGGCGACGCGAAGCCGGAGGCCATCACACAGCTCGAGACGGCGCTGTCGTCGCTTGCGCAACTGGCAATCGGAGCTCGCGGTCGCTTCGATCCGGAGCGTGCTCCCAAGGCACGCGGCGGCTCCGGCCTGCGTCCCTTGACGGTATCGGTCTCACGGGTAATCGCGGGCGTCGATCCGGCGATGCGTGAACACGTCGTCGCCGCGGCACTCGAAGACTTGCTCGCCGGCGTGCCCAAGGCCATCGCCCAAGTCGTCTCGGCGCTCGTCTGGCGCATGGCAGAGCTGCCGGCAGAGGGGCCCGTGCGGTCGGCCTCGCTCAGCATGCGCGTGTCGGAAGCACTTCCCACGTGGCTATCGTCGCGCCGCACGATCGGTGGCTTTTACGTACTGCGTGCGTTGAGCTCGGGAGCGGTCGGATCGGTTTTCGTCGTGACTCGAGACGAGGACAAGGGGGACGCGAATGCAGAAAAGCTCGCGCTCAAGGTCCCGGAGTACTCCTCGAGCGCGGCACGGCAGCTCTCCGAAGTGGAGTTCTTGAAGATGTTTCGCGAAGAGGCAAGCGCCCTCATCGCGCTGCCGCAGCACCCCAATCTCGCGCACTTCGTGACCTTCGACGCGGGCAGCAAGCCGAAGCCCATCCTCGTGATGGAGCTCGTGGAGGGCGCCACGCTCGAGCGACTGCTCGAGACGCGCGGCCTCGACATGCCGCGGGCCTTGCGAATCCTCGAAGACGTGCTGCGTGGGCTCGAAGCGATGCACGCGGTCGGCGTCGGGCATCTCGACCTGAAACCGTCCAACGTCGTTCTGCGACGAGGCGAAGAGGCTGTCCTCGTCGACTTTGGGCTGGCGGGCCGCCACATTCGCCCTGGGTGCGCGACCGGCCCCTATGGTGCGCCGGAGGTTTGGGGGCTCCTCGACGGGCAGCGCGGTGTCTCCCCCATGAAGGCCGACATCTACGCGTTCGGGTGCATTGCGTTCGAGACACTCACGGGGCGCGTCCTGTTCGACGCCGGCACCGAGATGGCGCAGATTGCCTTGCACGTCGCTCACGATGGCTTCCCGCCGTCCCTGCGCGCGCTTTCCGGGCGTCCGGGGTGCTCGAGCTTGGCCGAGCTGCTCTTCTCGACGCTCCGACGCAGCGCGGGTGATCGTCCTACCGCGGAAATGATCCGAAGCGAGCTATCGCGGATTGCGCCGACGCTCGCGCGCGTCCCTTGGCCGATCGATGGTCGATAGCCTCGAAGGTCCCCCTGATCCCGGCGGCGCCGATTGCGTCTCGTGCGGTCGATGCTGTCATCATGGCCCGCAAACCGTCCATCTGCTCGACGTGGACGACGCGCGCATCCTCGCCCATCCAGATGGGGGCGAGATCCTCCGGCGCCTGACGATTTTGGACCCCCGTCCGCCGGGTTGGCGTTTCGTGGCGAACACAGGCGAGCGATGCGCAGCGCTCGACGTCTCGATGTCGGGGCGCTTTGCTTGTGAGATCTATGCCCTCCGCCCGGACGACTGCCGTCTGGTCGAACCCGGATCGCCCGCGTGCATCGAGGCGAGGGCGCTCGGGCGACTCGGCAGGAGCGTCGAGTTTGTCCGACCGAGGTGAGGGTACGTACTAAGCTCAACGGCGCGATGTACGCGCGCGCCGAGGACATCTACGAGACGGCGCTCGACGAGATCCGCTCGGCGGGCCTCGAGAAGCGCGAGCAGGTCATTCTCGGGCCGCAGGGAGCTTCAATCCGCGTCGGAGGCAGTGCCGAGCCGCTGCTGAATTTCTGCGCCAACAACTACCTTGGTCTGAGCTCCCACCCGCGCGTGTTGGAGGCCGCACATCGGGCGATCGACGAGTACGGTTTCGGTCTGTCCAGCGTCCGCTTCATCTGCGGCACGCAGGATGCGCACACGCGGCTCGAGTCGAACATCAGCGCGTTTGTGGGGACCGAGGACGCGATCCTCTACTCATCGTGCTTCGACGCGAACGGCGGCCTATTCGAAGTGCTTCTCGGCGAAAACGACGCAGTGATCTCGGATGCGCTCAACCACGCATCGATCATCGATGGCATTCGGTTGTGCAAGGCCGAGCGCCATCGGTACGAACATGGCGATCTGACGTCGCTGGAGGAAGCACTGAAAAAAACCCAGGGCAAGCGCATCCGGATGATTGCCACGGACGGCGTTTTCTCCATGGACGGCGAGCTCGCGCCGCTCCAGGCGATTTGCGACTTGGCCGACGAGTACGACGCGCTGGTGATGGTCGACGACAGCCACGCGACGGGCTTCGTCGGAGGTACTGGACGCGGATCGATCGAGCATTGCGGCGTCATGGGGCGCGTCGATGTCATCACGTCGACCCTCGGCAAGGCGCTGGGCGGTGCTGCCGGTGGTTTCACGGCCGCCGGCCGAGAAATCGTCGCACTCCTGCGCCAGCGCTCGCGTCCTTATCTCTTCTCGAACAGCGTCGCGCCGGCGATCGTGGGCGCGAGCCTCGCCGTGCTCGAATTGTTGTCGTCGACGACCGATTTGCAGCGTCGCGTGATGGAGAACGCAAAGCGCTTTCGGCAAGCGATGACGGACGCGGGCTTTCGGATCAAGCCGGGCTTCCATCCGATCGTGCCCATCATGATGGCAGGCCCGCGGGCTGCCACTGGGGGGGACGCGCGCCTCGCTCAAGATGTCGCGGCGGCCATGAAGGAGGAAGGGATCTACGTCATTGGCTTCTCCTATCCAGTCGTGCCGATGGGAGAGGCGCGCATTCGCGTGCAGCTGTCGGCGACGCACACGTCCGACATGATCGATCGAGCGGTCGACGCTTTCGTCCGCGTCGGAAAGGCATTCGCGCTCGTCTAGCAACCGAGCCGCCGCGCCGGCAATGGTATGGTCCGACCGATGAGAAACACGGTCGTCCTCGTCACGGGCGCCAATGGCGAGATCGGGCGCGCGCTCGTGAGAAACCTCGCGCAGCACGGCGGCCATGACCTCGTCACCCTCGACTTGACGCCCATTCCGGACGAGCACCGCGCTCTCGTCGCCCAACCTACAGCGGCAACGTCATGGACGCAGATTTGCTCGATCTGATCTCGTCACGCCACGAGATTGACATGGTGTTTCACCTTGCCGCGCTGCTGTCGATGCGTGGCGAGCTGGATCCATGGCTCGCGCACGCGATCAACGTAGAAGGCACTCTCAACCTGATCCGCGTTGCGCAGAGGGAGTCCTCGCGCCGGGGTCGCCCCGTTCGCTTTCTCTTTCCGAGCTCCATCGCGGTGTATGGCCTACCCTCGCCCGAGGAGAAGCATGCCGTCGGAAGAGTGCGCGAAGAGCAGTGGAACTTGCCCATTACCGTCTATGGTTGCAACAAACTGTATTGTGAACACGTGGGCCGATACTTCACTTTCTACGCCCGCCAGCTCCACGCGCTGACCGAGGCGGCGCGCCTCGACTTCCGCGCACTTCGCTTTCCAGGCCTCATGTCCGCCGACACCACGCCCGCCGGAGGCACGAGCGACTTTGGTCCGGGCATGATTCATGCTGCGGCCGAGCGGATTCCGTACGAGTGTTTCGTGGGGCCAGAGGCGACGCTTCCGTTCATGGCGATGCCCGACGCCGTCCGTGCGCTGGTGGAGCTCGGGCGCGCAGACCGCCGCCAGCTCTCGTCTTGCGTCTACAACATCCGAGCGTTCAGCGTCAGCGCTGGCGAGATCGCCGAGCGCGTTCGCCGCGCGTTCATCGGTGCGCACGTCGAGTACAAGCCGGACCCGGTCCGATCGAGAATCGTCGCGTCCTGGCCGGAGGATGTCGACGACGGATGCGCCCGCGCCGATTGGGGGTGGCAAGCTGAATACGATTGGCCGAACGCGTTCGACCGCTACCTGGCTCCGGCGGTCGCGAAAAGGTCTTGATGAGAAGACTCTTGCCGAATGGCTGCGGTGCGTGATTCGCAGTCCAACCGAGGGCGCTGTCATTCGCTGCAAGCGCGCTCGCATTCGCAGCAAGGCAGCTCGCATTCAATGCAAAGGCTGCTGCAATCGCCGTGAGGCGACTCCCAATCGCTGATCGCGTGTCGTCATTCGCAGTGAGGGCTCTCGCATTCGATGCAAGGGCCCCCGCATTCGCTGTGAGGCGGCTCGCAATCGCTGATCGGGCGTCGTCATTCGCTATGAGGGCTCTCGCATTCGATGCAAGGGGTGCCGCATTCGCCGTGAGGTGACCCACAATCGCTGACAGCGGGCGCACTGCGAATGGCAGGGGGCTCGCAACGATTGACGGGCAGCGTACTGCGAATGACAGGGGCCTCGCGGCGATTGACGGGCGGCGCACTGCGAAAGACAGGGGCCTCGCAGCGATTGACGGGCGGCGCACTGCGAATGACAGGGGTCTCGCAGCGATTGACGGACGGCGCACTGCGAATGACAGGGGTCTCGCAGTGGAATAGCGCCTTCGACGCCCTGGTGCACGCGCTGGGGTGTGCGCCGTTCCACCGCTTGACGGATGCCGTTGAAGCATCCTTTCCCTTCCTGGCCCTGCATCTGACGTCCGATGAGGACCGTCGTGTTCCAACGCTTTCTAAAGGCGCACTCGGGCGCCATTGCCGCGGCAGACTTTTTCAGTGTCGAAGTGCTCACCGTCGGCGACCTCGTGCGCTATCTCGTCCTTTTCGCGTAGATCACGGCGTCAACACCACTGCCGGCCGCGGTTCGCGGACGCTCCTCCGCGACGAGGGCCTCCCACGATCGCGAAGAATTGACGCGCTACGGTCGCCCAATGGTTGCCCGTACGCGTGCTCGGGCCGTGCCACTGTGAGTCATCCAGCTGATCGCCGCGTCGCGCTTTGAGCGGGCCACGGGCTTCGACGCGCCACAGGAAAGCCACAACGCTATTTGGTATTGTTTTTGCTCGTCACAGACTCCGGTGCAGCGATGAGAAACGTTCGATCCGTCGGCACCGTGCGCATTGCCCTCGCTGCCGCCCTCGGGCTGTCTTCCTTCGCATGCGGCGGTCACGAGAGCACGGGTGTCGCCGGCCCGGACGGTGGTGATGCCTCGCCAGGCACCAACGCATTTTCCTGCGCTGATCCCGCACCCATGGTCATCGGGGGAGTCGACACCGGTTACGACACGTGCAAAGGCGGACGGCTCCGTCGCCGCAGCATCGTCGACTGCCCCAACCTGCTCCCGAGGCAAGCGACTTGTTCGGCGACGGTATCAAGGACGTGCACATTGGACACGGACTGTGCAGCGA
>JALYHX010000442.1 GCA_030776305.1 Myxococcota bacterium | reverse complement strand
GCTCTAGCCATCGTCGTCGCGCCGACGACACCTTTGGCCCGGAGACCAGCAACTTGAACAGATGCAACGCCGACGCGTCGTCCACAGTATTCGCGATCTGCGCAAAACGCGCTCCGACCTCGTCGCTCACCGTCGGATCCGCGAGCATCTTGAGCGCAAGTTCCCGGGCGCCACGGATCGGCGGATGCTTGGCGAGCGTTGGCGCCAGGACCGCTGCGGCTTCGACCGGACGATCCATTTGCTCGAGAAGCAGCCGTGCCGTCCTCAGGTCGAGCGCGGCGCGCTCTTGCTCGCCGTGTTCTTCGCGCAGCATCCGGTACGCCGCCAGGCCACCCGCCACGTCACCGGAATGGAACTTCAAACGTGACAGCGCCTCGTGCGCCACCCTTCGCCCCGTCTTCGTCTCGGCGAGGTGCTCGTACACCGCGATGGCCGCGGCGGGTTCGCCGTACTCTTCCTCCGCTCGCGCCCACTCCTTCAGGACGTCGGCGGGACGTGGGCTATGCGCAGCGCGCCATTGATAGAGCCACCGGCGGTCCTGATGCCGGTCATCGGCGCCGGGTCTGGATTCGACGAACGCCTCGAAGTCGCGGATGTCGTCCTCGCTTTCGAACGACTCGACGAGCAAGCGGTACGCCTTCGACGCGTCCGCCTGGCGCGCTGGATCGAACGCCAGCACCCGCGCTCTCGCTCTCGCGAGCGCTCGAATCTGCTCGGGCGACTCCCGAGGAAGGCGATCCATCAGTTCGTCCACGAGCGATACGAATTCGCCGAGCGCGCGGGCCATGACGGCGCTCTCCTCGAGCCGGAGCAAAAGAAGCACGCACCGGCCGAGGTCTTGGTCCGCGCGAATGAGCACTTTGAGCGCGTCGGGTATCTTCGACCAATCTCCCGAGCGGATATCGAGCTCGGCCAACTCGTGTCTGGCCTCTGCGTCGTCGGCCCACGTCTCGAGCGCGCGTTCGTACAACGTCCGTGCGTGCTGTTGTCCGGCCGCGCTTCCGTCGCACAATTGCGCCGCCGACTTCCACGACTCGACAGCACCGCGCCGATCTCCGAGCGTATCGAAGAGCAGGTCCCCGAATCGCTCGAGGGCCTCCCTCTTTGCATCGGTGTTGCCCCGCGCGATGATGAGTTCGAGCGCACGGCGCTGAACCGCGCGGTCATCTTCGTCGCGTGCGATCTGGGCGATTGCCTGCAGCAGCGACGTGTCAATGTCCTCCATCGCGATGAGTTCCCGGCAGACGCCCAACGCGCGATCCCCCGTTCCGTCTTCCGCCAGGATCCGGCGCAATCTCGTCAGCTCGCCGCGATCGTCGGTCATTCGGCGTCGTGCCCGTTCGCATCGTCTAGGCCGCCGTGCTCGGATGGACGTTCACTCAGCACGGGCGTGCATTCGTCCGCCGCCCGAGGGAAGAGGAGAATTCCCTCGCGTGTTCCGAACGGAGGCGACTCTCCCTCCGGTAGGGGGCGAAGAAGAAGGAGGTTGGGATCCCGGACCGATGTCTTGACGGAGACGCGAAGTCCCTTGTCGCCGACGGGCGCGGGGTTCAGAGAGCTTGGCGGCGCGGCAGGGGCTGGCGGCGTCGCCGACGGCACAATCGGCTTTGGGGCTACGTACGACGGCCGAGCCGACACGCCGCCGCTCGCAGGCACCGGGGCGGACGGTCGCTGGGTTGCGAGTGCCGTCTCGAAGTCTCTGGCGACTTCGGCAAAGGTAGCGGCGCGCGACGAATCGCCGGCCTCCGCTGCCGCATCGGCGGCCCGCTTCAGCCAGCGGACCGCTTCTTCATGGTCGCCTTTTTCGCAGAGAGCACCCGCGACTTCGAGGGCCACCGCGACCTCACTCGAATCGCCGCCCAGGGCGGCTGGAATGCGAAGCATGAATGCACTCATCTTCGGCCCATACCCCAGCGTGCGCCATAACACCGCGCACGCCAAGGCAAGGCACGCGACCCCGCACACATGCCCCCCGGTCAGTGCATTGAGGCGCCAATTTCACGGCGCAGCGGCACACCGAGCGCTTTACGGATCGCCGTATCGATCGTCCGGAGTCCGTTAGGGGCAGCAAACGCGGTTCGTATCGATCGCGACGTCGTCGTACCAGACGTCGATCGGATTGGCATTGTAGTTCGCGTAACCCAATCGAACTGCCGCATACGTGGGCGACCACGGCGCCTTCATACCGTGGCTCCATGTCGTCGCGGGCGTCACGTTCAAGCTCGCCACTTCGCTGCCATTGATCCACGTCCGGAGGGCATCCTTTCCGAAGTAGAACTCGACGCACGTCCATTGACCGGCGATCGTACGGGTGCCTCCATCCATGCCGTCATTGAAGAAACTCGGGTCACTCAATACGACGTCGTCATTGGGTGAATAGTTGTCGATCAGGATCCCGAACTGCCCGCCCATACGCACTTCGACGGCAGGCCCCGCATCGCCCGGACCCACGCCCAGAATCCATCCCCAATGCCCCCCGCTGGGAACATCGCCAGGACTTGATCCGAGCCAAACCCAGGCCCGTCCGTAAAAAGCCGAGGCGGGCGGAGCCGTGCCGAAGAGACCGCCGTTGTGGACCTTGACGGCATGCGTTCCGGCAGGGCCATGGGCGTGGACCGTGTCGACCGTGACGGAATACTGCGAGCTGCCTGGCGGGATCGGATTGCCGAATGGATCGGTGATTTGCCAGGCGCTCAGGCCATTCTCGAAGTCGTCATGAATGGCCGGTGTCTTGCTGCCGCACCCGCCGTCGACCCCACCCCCCGCAATCACGCCACTCGACGAGCCTCCTGAGTCGGCGTTGCCGGAGCTTCCGCCGCTGCCTCCACTGCTTCCGGAGCCCCCGCCGGATCCGCCGCTCGACATATTCGTACCGCTACTGCTTCCACTGTTGCTGCCACTGCCTCCGCTGCTCCCACTTCCACCGCCGCTCCCGCTCGACCCGCCGGCGAGAGCGTCGCTGCTTCCCGCGTCGGCGGGGGGCGAGGTGCCTGCGTTCGCGCATGCGATCGCGAAGAGCACGAAGGAGAGAGCCGGAACCTGACGAGAGGGCAGATTGGAAAACATTCGGACGCACGTACGCGAGAGGCGGGCGCGCGCAATGAATTCAGTTGCCATGATTCGACGCAGGTTGGCGCATGAGCGATGCGAGTGCACGTGGATAGATCAGGCGGGTTTTGTGAGCCATGGGGAGAGGAGTGGGATACAAACCTGCCGCGTCTTTTTTTTGTGCTCCCAAGGAGGTCTCATGTTTGTCAACCGGTCCCCAGCCCATCCGCACACGACCCACCGTGTGTCGCGGCACGTCTTCGCCTCGGTGGTCGTCGGAGCGCTCGGCTTCGGGCTGCTTGCATCGTGCAGTTCGAGCGACAGCGGCAACACCGACGCCGGCGGATCGTCGGGCGGCTCCGGATCGAGCAGCTCCGGCGGCGCGAGTGGAAGCGGAAGCGGGGGAGGCAGTGGCGGACGCAGCAGCAGTGGTAGTGGGGGGTCGGGCAGTAGCTCGGGGGTTTCGTCCAGCAGTGGATCAAGCGGGACCAGCAGCGGGGGAAGCGGCGGCAGCGGAAGCAGCGGCGGCAGTGGGGGAAGCGGCGGCAGCGGGAGCAGTAGCGGAGGTTCGTCTTCCGGTGTGAACGACGGGGGCGCCGATGGCACGGTCGCGCACGGCGACGGCGGCGGATTGTGCACGAACTCGGACATGACCCGGATCAACATCGATCCGTCGGGTTTCGCCTGCAATAACCAGTGGGGTATCACGGGCGCTTGGTATTGCTTCTCGGATACCGCGGGCAGCAGCACGAGTTGCCCCGGCGGGACGGCGGGAATTGGCGTCATCCCGATCAATACAGCCGGCAACGCCGTGTGCATCAGCGGAACGACGGCGGCGACGACGGCTAGCTCGACGGCCTACGGCGCGGCGATCGCGGTAGAGCTGAATCACCCCAATCCGGACGCGGGCCCCAAGTCCCCGTTCAATGCACAAGCGAAGAACATCGTCGGCTTCGCCATCACCATATCGGGCGACAGCGGGGGGTCGATTCTCAACATCAACTTCCCGCCCGCGCAAAACGCGAGGGGGGAGTCCCCAGGGGTCGCGGTTCCGGGGGTAAACAGCGGCACATCGCCGATCACGTACAACGTTCTTTTGGCCGACGCGATTATGTCGGACAACGACGCGACCCCGATCAAGGTCGTGGACCCGACGAACGTGACCGATGTTCAAGTCAAGATTGACGTGGACGGTACCGCGCACAATTACAACTTCTGCGTCACGAAAATAGTCCCGATCATGGCCGCGCCCACCGCAACGGGAACGTTGACGACCTACGGCCCATCCTTCACCGAAAACAAGCAAATCGTTCTCACCGGACTCGGTCCGTACGGCGTTCAGAATGATCCCTTCATGGGCTATCACCCTGTAGCCATGCAAGCATCCTTCGGCGGCGGTCAGGTCGGCTTCACCGCGACGCCGAACTTCAACTCTGGCAATACGACGCCCGGAGCCTTCCCGGCCGTCGCCTACGGCTGGATTAAGGGTGGCAATTTCGTCGGCGGCAAGAACCCCGGAGCGTATGGCGCGGCGAAGACGATCATGGCGCTGACCAAAGCGACCAGCAGCTGGTCGTTCACGCCGGGCTCCGGGAACTGGGATGCGGCCTACGATTGCTGGCTCGCGACCAACCCAGACCCGCTCACTGCGGGCTCCGAGCTGATGATCTGGCTGGCCCACGGCGGCGTCAGCCCGATTGGTGGTCAAAACACGCCGGTGACCATTGCCGGAGCGCCGGGATCGTGGACATATAGTACGGGGACCAATGGCACGAGCCAGCCAGTGGTGAGTTACGTCAGCACGGGCGGGATGAATTCCGTCACGAATCTCGACTTGCAGGCCTTCTTCCTGGAAGCCGCCAGGGGCAACCGAGCGGGGCTCAGTATGGGTTCGTACCTTTTGGGTTGTCAGGCAGGCTTCGAAGTCTACAACCAGGGAACGTGGACGACGAATTCGTACAGCATCAGCATCCAGTAATCGTTGCCGGTCGACTCATCCTGGTGTTTGCCTACAAACAGTTTGTGGAATGTCCGGAAGAGCCATCATTGGCAAGAGAACCCGAAGGGCGGGCCCGGAAGGCCGCAAGTTTTCCCCGCGGGACAGCTGGTTGCTGGATTACGGGGGTCACAGAGTATTGTGAATCCCACGTACGGAGTGGAAGCCGCCGTGCACCCCGACCCGACCAACCCCGCGGGCGATTGTGGAATGCATGTCGCACTATTGCTCGGTCCGACACAACAGTCACCGTTCGTCGGACAGTCACTGGGCCCATCGCAAGTAATGGCGCCGACCCCGGATGCCCCCCCGCTGCCGCCGCATGTGGCAGGGGGGGCGAGCGAACTGAAATTCAGGGTGCATCCCTGAGCTGACGGGCAAGAGAGGACGGCGTCGTCGCAGGAAACAAACCCCGGAACGTCGACCGTTCCGAGGCAAATGGTGTTCAAGCAACCACCAGGGACGCAGTCAGCGTCGATCGAACAACCTTGGCTCAACATGGGGAGCAGACACTGTCCCGAGTAGCAGACACCCGCCGCACCTCCGGGACGCGTGCATGCCAATCCATTGGACGTCGCTGCAACGCAGGTGCACTTCCCTTGGACGCATCCGTAGCCAGCGGTTCCCATACCACAACTCAAGCCGCAGCTTCCGCAGTTTTGGGAGTCATTCTGCAGGTCAACGCAAGCCCCGTTGCACATGGCGGGCGTGCTCGCATTGCAAGCGAGCGTGCACGACGTTCCAGCGCAGGCAGCGCTGCCCGTCGTCGTGTTCGTTGGCCCATGGCAAGCCATGGTGCACGAGGTGCCGCAGTGATTGGCCGGAGCGGGCGCCGCACACGTGTCGCTGCAAAGGATCTGACCCGCCGCGCAACACTGACCGGTGCCCACGTTACACGGCCCGCCAGACGTCGAGCAATTCGTGCACGCGGCGCCGTTCGCGCCGCATGTCGTGTCACTCTGATTCTGAACGCAGGTCGTGCGCGAGCTGCAGCAACCGTTGCATCCGCTAGTGAAGTCGCAAACGCAGCTACCGCCCGCGCAACGAGTGCCGCGTGCGCAGACTTGTCCGCATTGGCCGCAATTGCTGTTGTCCGTCTGCAGATTGACACACGTCGCGCCGCACACGCTGCCGCCAGATCCGGAACAGACGAGCACCCCGCTGTCGCCACCGACGTGCGTGGCATCGCTGGCGCCGGCTGCTTCCCTAGAAGTATCGGTGTCGATGGACGCATCGGCATCGCCGAACGACGTATCCACCGGTCCCGGTCCGTCCGAAGCGAAGCCATCGTTGGCAAGCGTCGCATCCACGCCGCTCTCGAGACCTGCATCGACAGATGTGTCCTGCATTGACCCCTCGGTGGCAGCGTCTCCAGTTTCGGGTGAAGGTCCGCCAGCCCCGCATTGGGGACACAAAAGAGGCGGCAGGTCGAGATGCGCGTCGCTCGCGTCGGTGCCGGAGTCGACCCCTTGCAAAACAGCGGAAAACTCGGGTCCACCACAAGCCGAGAGCGTCGCGATCAAAAGACAGGCCG
>JALYHX010000441.1 GCA_030776305.1 Myxococcota bacterium | reverse complement strand
ACGAGCGTAAGAGCAGGTCGTCGTCGCCGACGAGGAGCACCCGTGCACGCGATTGGGTGGGCGCGTGTGGTACGGATGAGGCGACGATCACGGCGGTCTGGTTCCTTCCACAAGGGAACGGTCCAATGAGGTGGCTCGCTAAGAGCGGCGCTCGGCGACTAGAACTCGTGGACCGGACCTGCACCCTCGCGCACGACTTCGGGCGGCGATTTGGTTAGGTCGATGACCGACGTGGGCACCAATCCCCCCTCTCCGCCGTCGAGCACGAGAGCGAGTCCCTGGAACGTCGCGTGAATCTCGTGAGGGTCGACGAACGGGTTCCCGCCGGGCGCCGCCGCCGTGGTCGAGATGATGGGTCGCCCGAGCTCGCGCGCGAGGGCGCGCGGTGTTTCCAGTGCCGGGACGCGAATGCCGACACTTCGGCGCTTCATTTGCACGAGCTTGGGCACCTCCCGTGTCGCCTCGAGGATGAACGTGTAAGGCCCAGGGAGAAAGTGCCTCAGGACCCGATACACCGGGTTGTCCACGACCGCGTAGCGTGCGATGTCGGACAAATCCGGGCAGATGAACGCAAGGGGGTGCGATCGTTCCATCCCCTTGACACCGTACAGCCGATCAATCGCGTGCTTGTTCGTGAGGTCGCAGCCCAGTCCGTAGACGGTGTCCGTCGGGTAAGCGATGATCCCCCCATCCTCGAGCACATCGACGGCGCGGCGAATCTTCCGCGGCTCCGGATGGTTGGGATGGATCGCAAGGAGCATGGCAAGAGAGCGCGCGAGGAGAAAGTCGGTACGCGATAGCGTTACGAAGCTCAATGGCCAATCGTTCGTATTCGTCCGGCTCCGTCCGGCAACATCGACCAAACTTCACGCGTCGCGCCCTACGTGATGATCGCCGACCTCTTCGACGTTCCCTGGGCCGTCTCCCCCTGGCTGGCGCGGGTATTCGCGGTCGCATGGGGCTGCGTGTGGGCCAGCTTCGTGAACGTGGTCATCTACCGCGTACCGCACGGATTGAGCGTCGTACACCCCGGCTCGCGGTGCCCCGCCTGCGGCACCTCGGTACGTGCCCTCGACAACATTCCGGTGCTCTCCTGGCTTCTCCTCCGGGGCCGTGCGCGCTGCTGCGGCGCGCGTATTTCACCGCGCTATGTCGTCGTGGAACTGCTTGGTGGACTGCTTGCGCTCGCCATCTTCGAAACCGTCATCCGGCCACTCGTCGGCCATACGCCGGTGGTCCACTCCCTCGCAATTTTCCTCGCGGACTTCGCGCTTGCGATGGCGCTTCTCGCCGCAGCTTTCATCGACGCCGAGCACATGTACCTCCCCGATGCGGTGACGATCGGCGGCACCCTCTTTGGCATCGCGACGCCGGGTCTACGGGGGATGAGCTGGTTCGATGCGCTCTTTGGCGGGGCGCTCGGCTTCCTGGGGGTGTGGTTGCCGTTCATCGTTGGTTACAAAGCGCTCCGCGGCCGCGCGGGCATGGGTCTCGGAGATGCGAAACTGGTCATGCTCGCCGGCGCTTGGTTCGGGTGGCCCGGTGTCGTGTTTGCAATTTTCGCCGGAGCGCTCCAGGCAACCGTCGCGGCGCTCGTGGTCTTTCTGGTGCGCGGCAAAATCGAGGAACCGGAGAGCGTGCGCAGAGATCGTGAAGAACTCGAGCGCGCCGCCGCCGCCGGAGACCACGAGGCGAGACGCATGCTCGAAGAGGATCCGCTGGGGACAGCGCCCGCGGAAGGACTTATGGGGGCGCGCCTCCCGTTCGGGCCCTTCCTTTGCATCTCCATCCTCGAGTGGATGTTGGCGGGAAGCTGGATGCGCGCCTGCTGGCTGTGATCGGCCAGCGAAGTATGGTGGCTCGCCGTCAGGGCACCCGCTGCTCGAGGGGAACGTAGTCGCGCATCGGCGATCCGATGTAGATCTGGCGCGGCCGGGCGATGCGCGTGGTCGGGTCCTGCATCATCTCCTTCCAGTGCGCGACCCAACCGGGCAAGCGGCCAAGCGCGAACATGACCGTGAACATGTTCGTGGGGAAGCCCATCGCTCGGTAGATGATGCCCGAGTAAAAGTCGACGTTCGGATAGAGCTTTCGTTCGACGAAATAGGAGTCTTTGAGGGCTGCTTCTTCGAGGGCCTTCGCGATGTCGAGCAGTGGGTCTTTCTTGCCGAGCTTCGCGAGAACCTTGTCCGCCGCCGCTTTGATGATCTTCGCGCGCGGGTCGAAGTTCTTGTACACGCGGTGTCCGAAGCCCATCAGGCGGAACTGGCCCGCCTTTCCCTTCGCGAGGTTCACGTATTTGTTCACGTCGCCACCGTCGGCGTGGATGAGCTCGAGCATCTCGAGCACCTCCTGATTCGCGCCGCCGTGCAAAGGCCCCCACAGGGCACAAATGCCTGCGGTGATCGACGCAAACAGGTTCGCCTTGCTCGATCCGACCACGCGCACCGTGCTCGTCGAACAGTTCTGCTCGTGGTCGGCATGCAGGATGAGCAAAAGGTTCATCACCCGGACGAGCTCCGGGTCGACCTCGTATTCCTCGGCGGGGACCGAGAACATCATGTTCAAGAAGTTCGCGCAGTACGACAAATTGTTCTTGGGGTACACGAACGGCTGGCCGATCGATTTCTTGTACGCAAATGCCGCGATCGTACGAACCTTCGAAATGAGTCGCGCGATCGTGATGTCGCGTTGCTTTACGTTGTCGACGTCGAGCGAGTCCGGGTAATAGCTGGACAGCGCCGCCACCATCGCCGACAGAATCGCCATCGGATGTGCGGTAGGGGGAAACCCTTCGAAGAAGTGTTTCATGTCTTCGTGCAGCAGAGAATGGCGCGTGAGCGTCTCGCTCCAGGCTTTGAGCTGATCCTCGCTCGGCAAGTTGCCGTAGATGAGCAGATACGCGGTCTCCACGAAGGTCGACTTCTCCGCCAACTGCTCAATCGGAATGCCGCGGTAACGCAGGATCCCGGTGTCACCGTCGATGAAGGTGATGGAGCTCTTCGTCGAAGCGGTGTTCATGAACGCAGGGTCGAGAGTCACCGCGCCGGTCTTCGCGCGCAGCTGCCCGATGTCGATCGCGTGTTCGTTCTCGACACCGACGACGACTGGAACTTCGAGCTTGGCGTCCCCCAGCGAGATTGTTGCCTTCTCCGTCACGGGATCCTCCGCGCTGTGGCGAGCGTCTGCGCACTATAAGGCAAAACGCCACCTGGCGCAGTGCGCAAAGAAGGAGCGACGTGCTCTAAAAGGCGCCCACCCGCCACTTGAGCCGTCGCTCATCGGCCTGCGCCATGGCCAAGCGGCGTTGCTCCTGCACGAGCGCCGCATACGTGCGAGGGAGACGAACATCCCGGCCCAGCGCAAGCAACACCTTCAGTGCCGCCTCGGCGTCATCGCTCGCTCGGTGAGCGTTGTCGAGTTCGATGCCCAGGCGGCTCGCCACTTCGCCGAGCGTGCGCGACCTCTCGCCTTGTTGCAGCTCGCGCGCCCAAACGAGGGGATCGAGCCATTCCACGTTTTTTCGCAGCGGGAAAGGGATCTCTTCCGCCGTCAAACCGGCTCGGGCGATCTCGCCGCCGAGGAACGCACGGTCGAACGCGGCGTTGTACGCAGCCGGCACGCAGCCGGCGAGCATCGCGGTGATTTCGCGAGCGATGGTCTCGAACCGGGGCGCATCCTGAACGAGATCGTCGGTGATCTTGTGCACGTCGCTCGCTTCCTTGGGGATGGGCCGCCCCGGATTCACGAGCCAGTTCCTGCGCTCGACGAGCACACCGCCCCGCGCGATGGCGATACCGACCTCGACGACCCGATCGACCGACGCGTCCTTTCCTGTAGTCTCCACGTCGATGAGCGCGATGGGCAACTCCGACCACTGCGCGTCGGCCGCCAGTTCCTCGACGAGACCACGCGCGACGGTCCGCAGGAGGTGCGCGATCCCCGCGTAATGGCGTCCCGTCGGAAAGCATCCGCAGGACTCGAGCGAAGCTCCCCTCACGACGAGTCCAACTAACACGTAAAGGCGGTTACCCGAAAGACTATCGGCGGGTCGCCGAGGCAATCTCGCCGTCCACCCAGTCGCCGATGTCGGCCTTGATGTCGTACTCGCGGCCGTCGATGAAAATAGTGGGAGTCCCTTTGATACCGAGGGCGTCGGCGAGCTTGCGATCGGCTTCGACGCGGTCCTTGGCGGCGGCCCCTGCCATGTCGGCAACGAAGCGATCGACGTCCAGGCCGATGGCTTTCGCATACCCGGCGAGATCCTCTTCTTCGAGGTGCTGCGCATGGACGAACAGCTGATCGTGCATCTCCCAGAACTTGCCTTGCTTCTGTGCCGCGATCGCCGCGCGAGCGGCGATTTCGCCGTGGTGGTGCATCGCCAGGGGAAGAAACTTGTAGACGAAGCGCACCTTGTCCTTGCGAGCGGACCACATGCGATCGAGCTCGGGGGCAAGTTTCTGACAGAAGGGACATTCGAAGTCCGCGAATTCGACGACGACGACCGGCGCGGCATCGGGGCCGCGCGACGGCGAACCATCCAGCGGGATGGTTCTCACGGACGCGACGTCGAATCGTTGCTTGTAGAGGTCATGCACCTGTTCGCGGGTCATCCCGTCACGGACCGCTCTGGCGATGGCCGCTGCCGCGGGCAGACATCCCGCGCAAGAACGCTTTTCGATGAGACAGGTCGCGATGGGCACCGCCGTCGTCGAGCATGGGGATGGCAGTCCTGTGATGTACTGCGAAAACTCGTGCTTCTCGCGCGGCGTGAAATCACGGGTGTCGACGCCCGGAACATCCACATCTGTGCTCGGATTCGGATCTGCGCCTCCACCTCGGCAGGTTGCTCCGAAGCCCGCGAAGG
Source organism: Myxococcota bacterium (assembly GCA_030776305.1). Taxonomy (GTDB): domain Bacteria; phylum Myxococcota_A; class Polyangia; order Polyangiales; family Polyangiaceae; genus Palsa-1150. The sequence goes on along the minus strand of JALYHX010000441.1, from coordinate 5,454 downwards.
CGAGCAGCGCAATCCCCGCCAGCGCCAAGGACGATATGCGCTCCATCGAGCGGTCTCAGTTTTGTCTCGCGCCCGCGGACCCCGACGGCGCCGAGGACGGGGGGATTGGCGATGACGAGATGGCCGCCGGCACTCCGAGCTCCGAGGCGACGCGCTGTTCGAGCGATTCGTCTGCTTCGATGTCGAGCTCACGACCGTTCACGTAAATCGTCGGGGTTCCTTTGACCTTGAGCTCCTCGCCGAGCTTGTGATCGTGCGCGATGCGTTCCTTTACTGCCGGCGAGTCGATGTCCGCCTTCCATTTTGCCGAGTCGAGCCTGAGCATCTGCGCGTACCGTTCGAGGTCGGCATCCTCGAGGTGCAGCTGTCGCTCGAACAGCAGGTGCTCCATTTCCCAGAACTTGCCCTGCGCGCCTGCGGCGAAGGCCGCGCGCGCCGCCGGTTCCCCCCGAACGTGAAACTGCAGCGTGTAGCTCTTGTAGACCAGTCGCACTTTCCCTGGATGCGCCGCGATCACGGCATCCATCAGCGGCACCGCCTCCCGGCAGTGAGGACATTCGAAATCGGCGAGCTCGATGATCGTGACCGCCGCGTCGTCAGGCCCCTTCGTGGGCGATCCGTCGATTGGAATCGTCTTCGCCGTCGATGGGTCGAATCGATCCTTGTATGCGCGTTGCACCTGGTCTTGGGAAGCGCCATTGCGGACGGCGCTCGCGATCCATTTGGCCGCCTGCCCGCAGAGCCCACACGGACGCTTCTCCTGGACGCACTGCGCGATCGACACCGGAGCGCTGGCGCACGGCGCAAAGAGCTCGGTGACCAGCGTGCTCCATTCGCGGCGCTCGCGAGGCGTCATCGCGCTCGTGTCGACTCCCGCGACGACCACATCCTTACCCTCCGAGCTTGCGAGAGTGGCCGGGCCTCCTGCCCCTTCGACGCTACTCGCGCTGGAGTCGCGGCAGCTTGTGCAAGCCATGACTACGAGCCCAAGCGGTAGCAGCCGGACGAGCTGAGAGGCGATGGGCAAAGCGCCCCTTCATTAGCCTTTTTTGGACGCTGGTTCCAGGCGCAGCATCGACGCGTACCGCCCCCCGGCGGCCGAGCCTATCAGCGCACCGAGGAGCGCGCCCGCCGCGACATCCGTCGGGAAGTGAGCCCCGAGGTAGACCCGAGACAGAGCGACGAGCGACGCAATGACCGCAGCGAGGGTCACCAGAGCTTGGCGCCGGCGAGGGAACGCGGGCCACGTCGCTGGCAGGGCGAGCACGACGAATGCCGCGACGCAGAAGCACCCTGCCGCGTGGCCGCTCGGAAAAGAGAAATCGTGCGGCGATCCGACCGGCTGCGGCAGGCCAAGCGCAATCCAAGGCCGAACCCGACCGAAAGTGCGCTTCAGGATCCAGACGAGCGCGGCCTGGATCCCGACGGCGATCGCGAGCATCGCTGCGAAGTGCCGCGTTCGCGAGTGCCAGATCAATGGAAGGAGCGCGAGCGCAGACCAGCCGGTGCCAATCAGCGTGAAACCGATCATGATCGGGCCCCACGCGCCATGCGCTCCTCCGTAAATGGCGTGTAGCGTGCGAACGTCGAGGTCCCTCAAAGCCACATGACTGTAGCACTCACGCCTTGCCGCTTCGTCCCGGACGGTCATCGACTCAGCCGGATGTACCTGAGCCCGGCGTTGCGAGGCGCGCGGCCCACCCGGCTCAAGCGCTCGAATGTCGAAGCCCGCCCGATTATGCCGACGAAACAGGCTTTCGCGTCGCAAGGAAGATTGCCGCTTCATCGGCGAAGCGTCCGGACGGAAGGCGGACGAGCTCGACCAGCGCCTCCGCCGCGAGAGCGATCGTGTTCGAGCAAACGATGTGGGCGATGACTCCTTTCGACGCGTATTTGAACAGACCGTCGGTGCCGGCCAGCAGAACGCCCTCCAGAGCCGCTCGCTGGAACGTCACCGGGACCGCGCGTCCGGTGCCGAGTCTGCTCTTCGTGTGTTGTCCCGAGGTCAGATCGTCGACGAGCGCCGGATTCACGACCCACGCTTCACAATCGCCCGCGCTCACCCCGACGATTCCCCGCAATCCGAGCGCGACGACCACGGCCGAAGTCTCACCAGAGTGTTTGGCCGTGAGGGAGAGGTCGCTCGCCTGGAAGAGATCAGCCCATGCGCGCACATCGTCTGTCGCGAATGCACTGTCGGCGACAGCGGACCTGACGGCCTCGATCAAAACCCGACTGGCCGCCTCGCCGCCCCGAATGCCGCCTGCCCCGTCGGCGAGCACCGCGATGAGGTCGTCATCTCGCTCGAAGACCTCGGCGACGCGTACGGAACTCGGTCGATTCGAAGCGAGCAAGCGAACATGAGTGTAACCCTGCGTCATCGGGACAATATAACGCGCTTGTCCCGAGGCCTCCCCCGGCGTTACTGCGCGTGCTCTGCTACACGATTCTGCCCATATATGGCTCGACCGCCGCTCAAACAGGCCGTTTGCGACCCGGGTTTCACGCCCAGCGTTCGTGACATCGGGCCGCTCGTGGATCTGCTCGCGGACGATGAACTTGCCAAGCATGCGGAGCGGGCGATCGCACGTGCAAGCGTCGCTGCGCTGGAGATGCTGCGCGCGCGTTTTTATCCGTCAAGTCCTCCCCTCCGGTCGAGGATTCTCCGTGCGATAGCACGGCTCGCCCAGCACGAGCCGGCCCTCACGGTGCTGATGGGCGCACTAAGCGACAGTGATGCCAAGACTCGACGGAACGCGGCCATTGCGCTGGGACACGCGCGAGGGCCCGGAGTCGAAGAGGCGCTGCTCCGCGCGTGGAATGACGACCCCCGCCCCGAGATGCGTCGTTCGATCGCCGCATCGCTGGGCAAGACTGGCACCGCACGATCACTCGCACTCCTTCAGGAAGCCTCGCGCGACGACGACGCGGAGCTTTCTCGGATCGCAAAGCGCGCGGCGATCATGATCTATCGAACCGAATCGAGACCGCAGCGCGGGCGGATCGATCCTCAGCGCATCGCGGAACAGCCCGTCGATGTCGAGGCGTTCGCCCGGCATGGGATCGAAGGGTTGGTCGCGGAGGAACTGGCGCTCGCGCAAGGAATCGATGAGGTGCGTATCGTCGCGCCCGGGCGTGTACGCGCGCGACTGACGGGGCCCATGAGCGCGCTCTTTGTGGCCCGCACCATGCTTTTTTTTCGCTTCCCGCTTGCGACGGAGTCGCTCCAGGAGGGTGAAAGGGTGGAGTGTGCCGTGGCTCGCGTCGTTGCAAGCAGTGAGGCCCAGCGCATCTTGTCGACCTGGACCGTCGGCGCGGTCCGGTATCGAATCGCCTGGGTCGGTGGCGGGCACAAGCGTGCTCTGTCATGGGACACTGCGGCGGCGATTGCGCGCCGCCTACCAGCGCTCGTCAATGATCCGTCGGCTTCGCTCTGGGAGCTCGGCGTTGCTGCGACGCCGCGATTCGTCGATGTGGCGATCGCGCCGCGCGAAGTCGACGATCCTCGGTTCCCGTGGCGTCGGCGAGACGTGCCAGCTGCTTCACATCCCACGATCGCCGCGGCGCTGGCGCGCGTCGCAGGGGTCCAGCCCAACGACGTCGTGTGGGACCCGTTCGTCGGTTCCGCGGCGGAGCTCATCGAACGCTCTCTCGCAGGTCCGTACTCGCGGCTCTTGGGAACGGACGTCGATGCGCGCGCGCTCGCGGCGGCACGTGAAAATCTCAGAGCGGCGGGCGCTGCCGCGACTCTCGAGCAGATTGACGCGCTCGAACATGCGCCGACCGGAGTGACTCTCGTCATCACCAACCCTCCGATGGGCCGGCGTGCTTCGCGCGTGCCTCAGTTGACGGACATGCTCGATCGATTCATCGGCCACGCCGCGTCGGTGCTCGTCCCCGGAGGACGCCTCGTGTGGATGGCGCCGAATCCGACCCGCGCTCGAGCGGCCGCAGCGCGTGCAGGGCTCACCCTGGCGAAAGCCCATCGGGTCGATATGGGCGGGTTCGACGCCGAGCTGCAGCGCTGGGACAAGAACGCGTAAAACCCGATCACTTGTCCCGGCCGTGGCTGACGCCCGTCAGGTAAGGACGTAGGATCGCGCGTAGCGCGGCGTACTCCAGCGGCTTTTCGATGCGCGGGTTGTCCACGGTTTCGAGAAATCGTATTGCGCGGGGGATGAACGCGCCGCCGGTCATGAACACCATGCGCCGCGCCTGTTCCGCTTCAATCCGAACGATCGCTTCGTGGACTTCCATCCCGGTCATCGTCGGCATCATGAGGTCGCAAAGGATCGCGTCGAAGCGCTCGCCCGCCAGCACTTGCTCGACGGCGCTGATTGGGTCGCTCGTGATCACGACGTCGTGTTCGCCGTCGAGGAGCCGCTGGACAGCTCGCGCCATCATCGGCTCGTCGTCGATGACGAGCACGCGGCGGCGTGGCGCCGCGGTCGGCGCGGTGCGGTCAGCCAAGCCCACTGCCGGTTGCAAGCGCTGCGCGGCAGGCGGAAGAGTCACCCGGAGCGTCGTACCCTTGTCGACCCCGCTGTCGATGGCGATTTCGCCCCCCATCGAAGTGATGATGTTCTGGCAGAGGCTCAGCCCGAGGCCGGTCCCGCTTCCCGGCTTCGTCGTGTAGAAGGGATCGAAGACGCGCCCGAGGTTCGCGGGCGCGATTCCCTGTCCCGAGTCGGATACCTCGACGACACATCGCCCTTCTGCGTCGGTACGCGTTAGAACGCGGATCAGATGATGCTCGACGTCCCCTTGGCGGATCGCCTGGGCCGCGTTGATGAGCAAGTTGAGGAATACCTGCCCCAAGCGTGCCTCGTTGCCGTCGACGAGTGGGATGGCCCCATAGTCTTTGACGAGTCGAGCCCGGTGGCGGATCTCGCTGTAAGCCATGTTGATCGACGACTCGATGATGCGTCGTACGTCGAGGGCCGTGTGCTTGTCGTCGTCCGCGCGCGAGAACATGCGGAGATCCCGCAAGATGAGGCGTGCGCGGTCCCCGCCCTCACGTGCCTCGCGGAGCGCATCGACGATCGTGCGCACACTTGCGCGCGCCCGCTCGAGGCGTGCCGCCATCTCGCTCGCTCCTTGCTGATCGTGGGTGACGAGGTCGGCCTCGAGGGCGTTCAGCTCCTCGAGCGCGAAGATCACATTGGCGATCGTGTACCCGAGCGGGTTGTTCAACTCGTGGACAACGGCCGCGGCGAGCATTGCCATGGACGCGATCCGGTCGGCCAAGAGAAGCCGCGCATCGTTTTGCTTGGGCTCCACGGCCAAAGCACGATAGCTCCGCGAGGCATCATCGTCTCGTTGCAATTGCTGCAAGCATCCGCCCGCTGCGCTCGCCATCCCTTCGATAGGAATGGAAGCGCTCGGGGTCGTGGGTCGTACACCCGGGCACGTCGTGGATCTGTTCGTCCGCGATGCCCAGCGAGAGAAGCTGCG
>JALYHX010000440.1 GCA_030776305.1 Myxococcota bacterium | reverse complement strand
GCTGTTGACGGGATCCGGCGTGCAGTACCCGCTGCGTTTCAAGACACTCGCCGGTCGAGGCGGGACCATTTCGAACATCTACTACGACAACATCACGATTGGGAACTGGACAACGGGCGGAATCATCATCGACATGAGCTACCCGTCGTCGACGCTTCCCCCCGCCGACATGACGCTTCTTCCCACGGTAACGAACGTCAATTTCAGCAAAATAAGCGGCCCTAACAATGTAGCGGGCGTGGGGATGTGTGCCGCGACCGCCACGTCCTGCCCGCCGGTGACATTCCGCGGCATCAAGCAATCGCCCCTCCAAAAGATCACGCTCACGGACGTCAGTCTTGGCGGATCGGCATCGCAGTGCCTGAGCGGACCCAACGCTGTGACGCTCACGAACGTCAACATCCCGGGACTTCCGATGAATGGCACCTGGGACTGCCCGTGAGGTTCGCCAATCGTCCAATGTAAGCAACCTCTGGAGTCAACGTGAACTGCCACCCCGTCTTCGAAAGCCGCACCGTGGAGCCGCGCGAGTCCGCGACGGATCCGGCGCGGCTTCGTCGGGCGTTCGCGCAACACTATTCGGGCGTTTGTCGACTCTTGCGAGGGATGGGGGTGGCACCCCACTGGGCCGACGATGCGGCGCAACATTCCTTCCTCATCGCCCTCGAGGCGCTGCCCGATATCATCGCGGGTTGCGAGCGCGCCTTCCTGTACGCGACGGCGGTTCGCGTCGCGTACGGGATTCGGCGGAAGGCGGCGCGCGAGATCGACGGCGTCGACTTCGACTTTGATTCGTCACCGCTCCCCTGGCCAGACGAATTGGCCGATCAGAAACGCGCACGTGAGATCTTGGACGGCCTGCTCGCGCGTATGGATCGCGACGTGCGGTGCATCTTCGTGTTGTTCGAGATCGACGGCTTGACCATCCCCGAGATTGCCGAGGTCCTCGCGATACCGCAGGGGACGGCGGCGTCTCGATTGCGTCGAGCACGCAAACAATTCGATGGCCTTGTGCGCAGGCACAGAACGTCTTGCGCGTGAGTGCGCCCCGATACACATCGCGCTTGCGGTCTTTTGTCCGTCTCACGGTTATCCATGGAGCAGAACCTCCCCTCCCAGCGCATTAACCCACACGATGCGACGAGGTCTCGAAACGCCCCCCGAAGACCCAAGCGGGCGCGCTGCGCGCAACGTGGTGGGTCAGGCGAAGGGACAGAGCCTGGAAGTCCCACTCTGGCACGAGATTGCCGAAGACCACGGATTTCTGGAGCTTCGCGCGAACCTGATCCCGTCCAGTCCGTTCCTCGCGCTCCATATCGTCTTCGATCGAGACGCCGGAGGAACCATCGCATGGTGGGAGAGCGAAGACGGCGAATGGATGGTGGCCGCCGACGTCGGCGCTGCTTGACTGCGGACCCGGTACTCCTTCCTCGACGCTCACCTCGATGGACCACGCGCGTGGCTCGCCTCGCTGGACGCTCGGCTCTACGGTCCGAGCTCTTGGGTCGATCGGGTACATCCTCAGCCCGGCCACCTCGCGTTTGGGCTCGCTTGGCTGAACGCCTACCCTTGCGGGCCAAGGGCTCGGGTCGCTTGGGTAGACGCCAACCTCGTCGGGCTTTGCGCTTGGTTTGACTGGGTAGACGACCGCCCCGGCTGGCCCAACGCCTGGCTCACTCGGCCACACGCTTATCTCTTCGGTCCGGACGCTTGGCTCGCTTGGCTGGACGCTCATCTCTTCGACCCACGCGCTCGGCTCGAATCGGCCGAAGCTTGGCCCGAAGAGATGCGCGCTCGGCTCGAATCCCGCCTTCGTTCGGAACGTGGGCTCGCGTCGGTCCGCGAATGACATCGCGGGAGTTGATCCGATTTTCGGACCCACCCAGCGGGCATTCCCCATCGCCGACTCACATGCTGCCGGGCCCCGTGTCGTTGTACTCGTAAAACCGATTGGCCGGACACATGCTGCCCGACACGCACGCCCAGGGCGTCGCGCTGTACCCGCGCCCGGTCGTCGCCGCGGCAACCCAGGGCGTCGTTCGCGAATAGTGAGCATCGATCGTCGTGTTAATGACGGTCGCCTGGCCGTTCGGGTACATCCCGCTGGGCACGCACGTCGAAACGTAGTTCGCGGTCGACGCGCAGCTGTGATCCCACGCGCGTCCGAGCGCGACGACTCCCGTTGCCGTGTTTGCATCGGCCGTAAGGGCGCTGTCGATGAAGAGGAAACCGTAGGCGTTGCGATTGTCCGTGTCCGGGGCGAGCGGCTGACCGCTCGATCCGTGCCGGTCGCTCACGAACTCGATCTGGCAATGGTCGAAGACGGCAGTGGCGGCGCCGAAGATGAAGTCGACGTCGCCAGCCACGTACGAGTTTTTTGCGTACACGCGCATGACGTTGTTCTTCGGACCGTCGATGTACAGCGTGTCCTGATGGCTGAGAACGCGCACGTTGTCCAGGATCACTCGATCGCCCGTCGTCGCCAAAGCGACGGCCTGCGAGGCTGCATTCGTTCCCAGCTGCGCGTTAGTGACCGTGTTTTGAATCGTCAGATTCTTCGCTTGAAATCCCTGGTCGAAAGCGTCGACCGTGGAAGCTTGCTGGTTGGTGTCGCCACCGCACGCGTTGGTTCCCAACGTGGCCAGACCTCCCTGGAAATCCGCGTGCTGGATGATGGTCTTGGTCGCGTCGGGGTTCGTGCTGTAAAGCGTGATCGGGGGCGCGGTGGCGTGGATGCAGACTTGCTCGTCGTACTTGCCCGGCATGATCTGGATGTACACCCGGTTCGATCCGCCGGCGGTCTCCGCGGCGTTGATTGCAGCCTGAACCGTCATGTA
>JALYHX010000439.1 GCA_030776305.1 Myxococcota bacterium | reverse complement strand
GTAGGCAAGGAATCCGAGGCCGAGGAGTCCGGCCAGAAGAACGAGCAAGGCCCCTTGGACCCAGCCCTTCGCGATGAGGAGCTCGGTTCGATGCGGTTTCACGGACCGACCCTATGCAAATCGAAGTCGCCGCGCGAGCACCGACAGCGAGGCGGTTGGAGCTCGGCCGTGTCGAGCGGGTGCTGACGCGCCGGCCGGCCGACGTCGCCAACCTCCTCAGAGGCCCGCCGATGTGGTGGGAGGGCGGCTATCTCCGAGGGTGGACGTCGCGCGACCGGCACAACGGACACCGAAGAACACAGCGCGGTCGACGTCCGCAGCCTCACCTTGTTGAGCGTCGCGCCAACGCCGGTCGCTGGCTGCGTCGATGTATGATGATGCACTGCGCAGCCTTGCCAACAAATCGGAGCAGGAGGCTCTCATTTGAAATCGGCGAAGGGCGCCCCCGAAATCCACGGAAGACAGGGACACGCGTTCCGTGCGTCCCTCGCGCTGAACATGATGGAGCGCTCGCTCCAGGGACGCCAGAGATGGGCGAAGGGGCGGCACGGAAAGTGCTCGCCAAAAAGCGAGGTGGCGACATGACGACGATGCGCGCGGCGGTGTTCGTGGAGCGCGGCAAGATCGAGCTTCGAGAGGTGATGCGGCCCGAGCCCGGCCCCGGTCAGATCTTGCTCAAGGTCTCGCTCACCACGATCTGCGGCACCGACGTGCACATTCTCAAAGGCGAGTACCCGGTGAAGAGCGGACTCATCGTCGGTCACGAACCCGTGGGGCGAGTCGAGGCTTTCGGGCCCGGCGTGACCGGCTTCGCGAAAGGCGATCGCGTGATCGCCGGCGCGATCACCCCTTGTGGCCAGTGCCGCGCGTGTCTTTCGGGTGACGGCGCGCAGTGCAGCCACGGCGGCGATTCGTTCGAGGCGCTTGGTGGCTGGCGCCTCGGCAACACGATCAACGGCTGCCAAGCCGACTACGTGATCGTCCCCGACGCGCAGGCGAACCTCGCGCAAATCCCCGGGGAGCTCGCCGACGAGGACGTGCTCCTTTGCCCGGACATCATGTCGACGGGATTCTCTGCGGTCGAGCGCGGGCGCGTTCGCATCGGTGACGCGGTCGCGATCTTCGCGCAGGGACCCATCGGATTGTGCGCGACCGCTGGCGCGCGCCTCGTGGGCGCATCGCTCATCATCGCGGTGGACAGCGTGGAGAGGCGCCTCCAGCAAGCGAAGCGAATGGGCGCGGACGTCGTGCTCAACTTCAAGGAGCAGGACGTCGTCGCGGAGATCAAGCGACTCACGGGCGGCGGAGTCGACGTGGCGATCGAGGCGCTCGGTCGGCAAGAGAGCTTCGAGAGCTGCTTGCGTAGTGTTCGGCCTGGCGGCACGGTCTCGAGCCTGGGCGTCTACTCGGGTCACCTTCAGGTTCCGCTCGACGCGATCGCAGCCGGCCTCGGCGATCACACGATCGTGACGACGCTTTGCCCGGGCGGAAAGGAGCGGATGCGCCGGCTCATGAACGTCGTCGCGGCAAAGCGCCTCCCCTTTCGCGAGCTCCTGACGCACTCGTATGAGCTCGCGAAGATCGAGGAGGCGTACGATCTCTTTTCTCACCAACGCGACGGTGTGATGAAGGTGTCGATTCGACCTTGAGCGGAACGCGGAGGTCAACGTGGACTCTCATGGTGTGATCTTGGTCACCGGCGCGATGGGGAACGTCGGGCGCGAGGTCGTTCGCGCGCTGCGCACGAGAAAGATGGAGGTCCGCGCGGCCGATAGTGACCCCGTACGTGTTCGTGTACTCTTTGGCGACGGTGTCCGCCGTTGGATTTGACTACCGCAATCCGACGACATTCGCAGCCGCGGCGGACCGAGCCCGCGCTCTCTTCCTCGTGCGCCCCCCCGCGATCGCCGACGTCGCCGACGCTCGTGCCGTTTGTCGACGAGGCTCGGCACCGCGGCGTTCGACACGTGGTTTTTCTTTCCGTGGCCGGCGCCGGGAAGAACAAGCTTGTGCCGCACCACGCGGTCGAGCGCCATCTCTCGCAGACGACCGGGTGGACCGTCCTCCGCTCCCGGCTTCTTCGCGCAGAACTTCGGCGATGCGTATCGATGCGACATTCGTCGAGGACGGGCGCATCTACGTCCCAGCTGGCACCGGACGCGTCGCCTTCGTGGACGTTTGCGATCTTGCGGAGCTAGCGGCCGCGATCTTTACGTCACCCGCGGCGCATGAGCGATGCGCACTACACATTGACGGGCTCCGAGGCGATCGACTTTGTGAGGCCGCGTCCTACCTGAGCGAGACATTGGGTCGATCCATTCGCTACGAGCCCGCATCGATCTGGGGTTACGTGCGACACCTTCGAACACGCGGGATGCCGTGGGCGCAGGCTGGCGTTCAGACCGTGCTCCACTCGGGGCTGCGTTTGGGTCAAGCAGAGCGGGTCATGCCACGCTCGAAC
>JALYHX010000438.1 GCA_030776305.1 Myxococcota bacterium | reverse complement strand
CGTCGGCGATATTCGAGTGGGGCGTGACGAACATGTATTTTTCCGAAGATGGCCGGACGGGCGTCGTCTTCCTGCAAAACAGAGCCCCAACGCCTCCGACGACGAATGCCGCGTATCTGCTCGACCTGGAGACCTCTGCCCCACCCAAGCCATTGTTCGTGCAGACTGGCCTTCTGCTGCACACTTCGGTGTCGGCTTCCGTGTTCGCCATACCGAAGAACGAGACAAGCGCGTGTTTCGATCAAGGCTGCTGGCCTATCGCCCAAATTCGGGCCTGGGAGGTGGCCGGCGGAGTGGCCACTTGCAAGACGCTGCTCTCGGGTGAGGGTGACCAGCTGGAGAGAGCTCGCGCGCTGCCGGGGACTGATGACGACCGCCAGGTGGCGGTGCTCATCGCGGATCGCTCGAGGAACCGTGGAATCTTGCGTTGGCGTTACGGGGAGGCGCGAGCTGACTACCGCCCGTTGCCAGCTCCTTCCGGGCCTGACTGGGCTGCGGACGCCAGTCGCCTCACGCGCGCCGGCGATCTCCTCGAGCTCTGGAACACCGATGCGTGGGGTCTGCTGGTCCAGCGTCATTCGCTCACGGGAGGGGTGAAGTCCATCCAGCTCCCGCCGCTGCCCAGACGGGGGGGCCTGACGGACACTGAGGGGGTGCACGTCGTCAAGGAGCGGACAAGCGGCGATCTCTTCGCGCATTGGGGCGATTATCTTCTGCTTCTGCCAGCCATCGGTCCGACTCGTCTGATGAATCTCGAAGCTGTTCCGGGCGGGCGCGAATGGGCGTGGGCAGACATTTACGTTCCGCAACCGGAAGCCTTGTGGATTGGCGTCGAAGCCGGCGGCGGTGCGTACTTCTACGAGCTTTCCTTTGCGGAGATCGAGCACAGGGCGAAACCGTGGCCCACCGATCCCGCACAGGCAAAGATGACCGCGCCATGACTTTCAGTCGGTTTTCTCGCCGCCTTCCATCTCTACTATGGACGCGGGGACCGGTGAGGCGCGTCGCCCGACGACCGGCTCATCCCCCCCCTCCGCACGCAACTACGCTCGGCGCATCCGCTTCTTCTTCTGCACCGTGCGAGGGCTGGGCGTCTTCTCTGCGGCCATCGCTTTTAGGGCGCCTACGGCTGCCCGGATGTGAGCGTCAAGGCCCAGCGGCTTCGTGGCCGTGACCCACCGCTCGAAGCCGATCTTGAAGACCGCGATGCCCGCCTCGGCGGCGAGACTCGCGGCCGGCTCCGAAATGCCACGCTCACGGAGCGCCTTCGCGACGGCCGACGCGAGCGAAGCGAGTTTGATGAGCTCGCGCTCTTGGATCTCGGGATGCTTGGTGACGAGGGCGTATCGCGCCCGCACGAAGCGCATCTCGCGGAGCTTTTGAAGCGCGCGGCCCGCCGCCTCGAAGGCCGCGGTCACGATGTCGAGCGGCCCGGCTTCTTCGGGGGCGCCTTCGAGACGGTCGACGATGAGCATCTCGAGGTCCTTCGACCCGGAGAACAGCACCTCGCGCTTGTCGGCGAAGTAGCGGAAGAACGTTCGCTCGGTGAGGCCGGCGCGCGCGGCGATCTGTTCGACGGTTGTCGTTTCGTACCCGTGCTCCTCGAAGAGCTCCATCGCGGCCTTCTCCAACCGGCCTCGTGCATCGGGTTCCCAGCGTGCCACGGCCTCCCATCCTACGTGATGGCACGTACTGACATCACGTGTTACCGCTATGACAGAAGCTGACATCATGAGCTTCGCTGCAAGGAGGAATGGCCATGCGAGTTTTCGTGACAGGTGCCACGGGTTTCATCGGTTTGCCGCTCGTGAAGGAGCTGCGCGAAGCGGGCCACACGGTCGTCGGGCTCGCCCGCAGCGACGCGGGCGCAGAGGCGCTTCGCGCGGCCGGGGCGGAGGTGCATCGCGGCGACATGGAGCGCATCGACACGCTGACGAGCGGGGCCAAGGCCGCCGACGCGGTCATCCATCTCGCCTTCAACCACGATTTTTCGAAGTTCGCGGAGAACGGCGCCCAGGAAAAGCGCGCGATCGCGGCGCTTGGCGAGGCGCTCGCGGGGACGAAAAAGCTTCTCCTCGCTACCTCGGGCACCGGTATGGCCACCGCGCTCGCTGGACGCCCCGCCACCGAGGACGACGAGCCGGTCGGCGCCGATCAGTTCCCTCGAACCCCCGAGGTTGCGGCCCGCGCGTTTATGGAGCGCGGAGTCCGTGTCGGCATCGTGCGCTTGCCGCAGGTACACGACACACGGAAGGCCGGGCTGGTGTCGTTTGTCATCTCGATCGCCCGCGAGAAGGGATTCGTGGCGTACGTAGGGGCGGGGTCGAATTGCTGGCCCGCGGCGCACGTGACCGACGTCGCACGGCTCTATCGACTCGCGCTCGAAAAGACCGACAACTTCGCGCGCTACCAAGCCGTCGCGGAGGAGGGCGTTCCGATGCTAGAGATCGCGGAGGTCGTCGGCGAAGGACTGAAACTCCCCGTGCGGTCCATCGCCCCGGAAGAAGCAGGCCCCTACTTCGGCTGGATGGGCCACTTCGCGAGCCGCGACCTCCGCGCCTCGAGCACGAAAACGAAGCACGCGCTCGGCTGGGAGCCAAAGGGGCCCGGGCTGCTCGAGGACCTCCGAAAGCTCGAGTGGGTGTGAGGCATCGCATCGGATTCTCTTTGGAGCTCACGGACGCTCCGTGAGCGTGTTGGTGGCAGGAACGGGTGACGGCGGTTCGGCCGGCGCGGCCGGCGCAACCGACGGGCGCGTACCGACGCCGGGCGACGCCGGAGCCTCCGGCCCCCCCCCGAGCGGTATGATGACCGGAACGACCACCGAGGCCTCCGGGTCAGTTGGATCGGGCAGCTCCGATGGAGCGGCGGGGACCGCCGGCGGCGATGCTTCGAC
>JALYHX010000437.1 GCA_030776305.1 Myxococcota bacterium | reverse complement strand
CCTCGGTTACATGAGATACGGCGAGAAGGTGCCGGCATTGCCGGGAGAGCCTCAGAAGAAGGCGAATTGTCCCGAGGGCTGGTACGCGCTCTTGGCCGGCGGCTATGTCTGCGGCAAGTACGTCACGACGGATCTCGAGCACCCAAGGGTCAAGACGGCGCAGCCCCCTGACCTCGAAGGCCCCCTCCCTTACACGTACGGGGTCAACCTCTTCAATGGGACGCCCCTCTACCGCCAGATCCCGTCGCACGCGCAACGACGCAAACTCGAGCCATGGCTCTTTCGACCGAGAAAGGCGAAGGTCGCAGGCGACGACGAGAACCCTTACGCGCCCGCGGGCGCCGTGGCGGGAGCCATCGACGCGGGGACCGGCGACGCCGAAGGATCAGGCGAGGACGAGGTCCCCTGGTGGGAGAAGGAGCAGCCGGACGGCGGCCCGCCCCAGATCACGCTCGAGGATCTGCAGGAGAACGGTGGCCCGATCGCGCGCCGCATGGTGAAGGGCTTTTACCTTTCGCTCGATCGACAGCTGGTGGCTGCGGGCTGGAAGTGGTGGAAGACCGTCAGCGGTCTCACGACGCCTGCCGAGCGCATCTTGATTCAAAAACTGCCGACGGACTATCACGGTGTGTGGCTCGGCCGAGACGATGCCACGTTCGCGACCAAGAACCACCCGGCCCGACGCATCGACAAGCTGCCCATCGCGTTCGTCATGGGGTACCACGCCAGGCGATGGACGCTCGATGACTCACGCAAGCACGTCACCCCCGTGGAGGGTGAGTTGGACCACTTCGACGCCATCGGCCTGACTGGCGAGACAGCGCGCATCAACGGAATCGAATACTGGGAGACCGACGAGGGTGGCTGGTTGCGCTCCGTCGACTTCACGAGGACCGATCCAGGGCCACCGACGGAAAAGCTTGGCGAGCACGAGAAATGGATCGACGTGAACCTCAAGCGCCAGACTCTGGTCGCATTCGACGGGATGACTCCGGTGTTCGCGACGGTTTTCTCGAGCGGGCGAAACGAGCACGAGACTGTCCCTGGAGTATTTCGCATCCGCGAAAAACACATCTCCGCAACGATGGACGGCGACGCCGAGTTGGCCAGCGATGGGCCGTATTCGATCGAGGACGTACCCTACATCGAGTACTTCAACGGCAGCTACGCCCTGCACGGCGCGTTCTGGCATGCCGAGTTCGGTCACGTAAAGAGCCATGGCTGCGTGAATCTTGCGGCATGGGACGCAAAATCGTTGTTCGGCTGGACCGATCCCCAGCTCCCGGAAGGCTGGCACGCGGTGTTCGCGACGAAAGACAAGCCCGGAACACGGGTGATTGTGCATGACCGCGGCCCGACCACGTGCGAAGGACCCAACGCGCAAGCGCCGGAGTGTCCCCCCCTCGACGCCCGAGGGCGGCCGGTCTGGCCGTAGGGCCTGCAAGGTCCAACGGCCGCCATGTGCGCTTGACGTGGACCGCGCCGTCCGGCACACAAACGCGCTCGCTCTCGTGCGCGCCATGGAAGATCAGCTCACCGCTCACCTCGACCGCGGCTGGGACCTCGCCCAAAAGGGGGACGCGGCCGGTGCCGTTGCCTGCGCGAAGCGTGCGCTCGAGATCGATCCCCAGTCGCCGGAGGTGCACAATCTGATGGGTTTTGCGGCGGCGCTCGACGGGGACGCCGAAGAGGCGCTCGAACATTATCGCCAGGCAATCGCCATCGACGAGACGTACTTCGAGGCGATGCTCAACGCGGCCGAAGTGATGATCACCCCGCTGTCCGACTACGATGGCGCCATCGGGCAGATTGAAGAGGCGCTCGACTACGCGGAGACCGACGAGGAGATCGCGGACTGCATTCTGCTCAAGGTAGATGCATTCACGGCGAAGGGGGACTACGAGGAGGCGAAGCGAGCGATGAAAATGCTCCCAGAAGGTCCGTTCGATGCGCCGAGCTATCTCTTTCTCATCGGAAGGGCTTGGTATGAGCTCGGGCAGCTCGACAAGGCCGCGCCGCTCATCGAGCAGGCGGTGAAGGCGGATCCGAGCAGCGCCGACGCGCAGTACTACCTGGGTCTGGTGCGCGATGAACAAGGGGATGCGCGGGGGGCGACCGAGGCGTTGCTTCGCTCGCGATCGCTGGACGCGGGTCGTCCTCCGTTCTCGTGGGCGCCTACCGCAGAGGCTTTCGGTGCGGTCGTCAAGGCGGCGATCGAGCGACTGGACCTCGTACTCGCCCGATTCGTGCGCGAGGCCGACGTGTACGTCGTGGACCTGCCGGGCGCAGAGCTCGTGGTCGATGGGGTGGACCCTCGGGCACTGCTCGTCCTGGATGCGCCGCCCGTCGAGGACGGTGCGCCGCCACGCGTTCGGGTATTCGTCTACCAGCGCAACGTCGAACGCGTCTCCGGATCGCTCGAGGCGTTGGACGAGGAACTCACCGCCGCGCTGGAGCGCGAAGTGACGGCGGTGTTTCTCGAGGGCCAGAAACCCGACAAGGCACAATTGAACTAGCGAGCCCCCTCTGCCGGCGGGCGAGGGGCGACGTCCGCCGTTTACTGCTTGAAGCTCGTCGCGTGTGGGGCACTGGGCACGTTCGTGTAGTGACGTCCGACGTCCGCAAGGGGACGAGAGAGGTCGACGAGGGAACGACGGACGTTCGCGTCGTGTCGTCCCTCGGCTCCGCAGAGATGTCGGCGCTCTCAGTGCCAGTTGCCAATTCCGATTCCTCCGTTCGCGTAACGGGGGGCCACGTCGACGAATAGCTCGACCTTCCAAGTCGCTCGCGGCAATAGACCCCAGAAGTCGAGCGGAAACAGGCGCACATCGCTGCCGAATGTGAAATGCTGGCGAGGCCCGCCCCCCTCGTACCGGGAAGACTCGAGGTACGTGCCGGCGCGAAGGAGCATCCGGCCCCGAAGAGGCTCCCCTTCGACGCCCAGGCGCGGCGTCAGACTCACGGTATTGCCCACGGATTCGGCCCGCTGATCCAGAAACCCTTCAAGCGAGACGGCCCTGGCGCTCGGCCCCGTCAAAAGCAGGCTCGCGAGCAGCAAGATCTTCTCGCGCGGCCAGTTCTCGTAACGGGCGAGACGGATACGGCGCAGCCTTGCGACCTCTGCGGCAAGCTCGCGGTCTTCGATGACTCGAAAGTCGTCTTCTTCGGCTTCGAGCTCGATGCGCAGGTGTTCGCGACGACCCGTGGGCGTTGCGATCATCTCACGATCGCGTAGCGCGGCACGGTCCGCGCGATCGTTTTCGATACGGCGGCGCAAACGGTCCTCTTGATCATGCGGATTTTCCCAGCCGGGGTTGAGGGGGCGCGGGCCCAATTGATAGGCGAGCCCCGCCTCGATCTCCCAGGGCATCACGACCGTCGACGGCAGGACGAATGGGCCAGCTCTACGTACACCCGCGTCGATCGTGACGTCCTCGCTTCCGAAAATGCCGCCTCTCACAGGGGCACGCCCAGTGATGCCAACGCGCCATTGACGACCCGTGGGCATCAGGAGCGCGCCCGCCTCCGGTCCGATACCGGTCATCGTGAGAAGCGTCCGCCCGTTGCCCACGATCTGCATGGTCACGACGCGCGCGCCGCCACCGATCACGAGTTGCCCGTCGTACATCCCCCACGCCCCGAGCCCCTTCCAGCGCCCGATCTGAAGAGACAAGCCTTGGGCTGCGGAGGTCGTCAGCGAGAATTGTTGCAGGTCACCGGTGGCCGCGAAGCCCACCGCACCGAACTGCAGAGTTGCGCCGAGGTTGACGTCGACGAAATCGCCGGCGCGCGCGTGCGTCGGCAGCGTCGCGAGATCACCGTGGTTGTCGAAGTCGGTCTTCGCGAAGGCGCCCGGAATCGAAACGCCGACGCTCACGTCATAGTCGAACCATGTGACGCTGTAAGGATCGCGTACCGCGGGGGCCGCAGAGTTGACGGCTGCCCCTTCCGTGTCTTCTGCCGAGGCGACGTATGCACCACCGACGCCGGTTACGTGAATGGGCGCGAGGAGTGGCCCCTGAAAGATCTCGATCGCATAGTCGTTGGTCTTGATGACCGGTACGGTTCCTTGGCCGCGCGCTGGCAGGGCAGTCAGGATCGCTGCCCCAACGAGAAGCGCGCGAGCGGTTCGGCGTCGACTTTGGCCGTCGACACGAGCGCATCGAGCAAACGGCGGCCGAGCTTCGCCAGCTCCAAGAGCTGTGAGATGCGCGCATGCTGCAACTCGGCGCGCGCCCGGGTGGACGGCTCGCTGGGCGTCCTCCGGAGTCGGTCGAGCCTTTGCAGGGCGTCCTCGAATGCCTCGATCGCGGCGTCGACCACGCTCTTCTCTCGTTCGTTGAAGACGCGGCTGATCATTCGCCAAAGCTGAACCTCGGCCGTGTAGAAATCTTTACGCTGTCCCTGGATCCAGACCTTGCGTACCACACCCCAGCGCGCCAGCTCCGAAACCGTCATGCTCACGGCGCCACTCGAAAGACCGAGCGCGTGGCGAAGGTCTTCTGCGCTCAGTGGGTCGGGCGACAAATAGAGCACGGTCCAGACGCGGCCCATGTTTCGCTTGAATCCCCAGAACTCCATCAAGCGCCCGACCACGTCACCGACGCTCGCCTCCGACGGCCAAAGGTTTCGCGGGTTCTCGCTCATCGTCACGGCGGCCTGGACATCGCGATCGATGTTTCGTGCTTCACGTTTCACGGCCTACGCGGCGCGCGACGCCAGCTCGAGTGCAATGCCGGCCAGAATGTCGTGCGCCACACAGGGAGGTATGCAATCGAGAGCGTCGAGCGCCCGTACCGTCTCTTCGCGAGCAAGCGC
>JALYHX010000436.1 GCA_030776305.1 Myxococcota bacterium | reverse complement strand
GCACGGGGTAGTACGCTTTCGGATTGCGCACCTCAGTCCCCGTACGGGCATATACGTCGCGCTTGCGTTGATCGCGGTGACCATTGCGGGTCTGCTCGGGTGGCGAATCGGACGCGCGTTCGCCGCGGACGTTGCGTTGGCGACGCGTGAGCTCGAGACCACCGGCGTCGCGGACGTGGTGCGCGGTGGGCGCATCCGCGGCGATCCACGTTTCCGCTCGGTCGCGGCGCTCATGAAGGCGGCCGACGAGCTGGGGGGCATCTTCCGCGAGTTCGCCAGCGCACAGCAGCGCGCCATCGACGCCCGCACGGCGACCGAGCGAATGCGCGGATTGTTCCTTGCCTCGATGAGTCACGACCTCAAAGCGCCCCTCAACGCCATCCTCGGATTCGCCGGACTCGTCGCTCGCGGACAGCTTGGGGATGCCCAGCGCGAGAGCGTCGGGATCATCGAACAACGTGGCCGTGAGCTGCTCTATTTGATCGACACGATCCTTGACGCAGCCCGAGTCGAGGCGGGCGAGTTGAACCTGTGGCCCGAGCGGACGAACGTGAGCGACGTCGTCATGTCGGCCATATTGAATGCGCGCGACCTCACGATCGGACAGCACGTCGACATCCGGGGTGAAATCCAGCCCGACGTGCCAAGCCTTTTCGTCGACGCTGCGCGCCTGGCGCAGGCCCTCACTGCGATGATTCTCGTGGCGACGCGTTTCGCCGAGCACGGTCACGTGGTGGTCCGCGCCGCCTTGCCCGCCATTGAAGAGCGGCTCCGCATCGACGTCGAAGTCACTGGGAGAGTCATCGCCGCGGCGGAAAGAAAGAAAGTCTTCGACGCGTTCACTCAGGCCGACCGCGCACGGCGGCACGGGGGGCTGGGCCTTGGTCCCTCGCTGGCGCGGGCCATCGTCGAACTGCATCGAGGCGGCATCGACGTCGAAACGACGGAGGCGGGAGGCACGGTGTTCCACATGTGGGTACCGAGCGAGAGACCGTCCCGAGCATCAATGCCACCGCCGTCTTCGGGAGGGTAGAAGTCGAGGCCGATGGTCGGTCTCAGCCCGCGCGCACGGTGGCTTCAATCGCGCAGAGGACCGCGCGCGCCTTGTCGCGCGTCTCGACGGCCTCGCTCGGCGGGTCGCTGCCCTCGACGATCCCGGCTCCGGCGGTCACGACGAAGCGCTCATCCTTGCAAACCGCCGTGCGAATGGCGATCGCGAAGTCGAGGTCGCCCGTCTTCGTCACATAGCCAATCGCCCCACCATAGATGCCGCGTGGTGCGGACTCGAGCTCGCGAATGATCTGCATCGCGCGTACTTTGGGAGCCCCGGAGAGAGTGCCGGCTGGAAAGGCGGCGCGCAGGACTTCCAGCGGTGGCGTTCCCTTGCGGACCCGCCCCGTCACCTCGCTCACCATGTGCATCACATGGGAGTAGCGCTCGATCTCCATTTGCCGCACGACCTGGACGCTGCCCGTCTCGGCGACACGCCCGACGTCGTTGCGTCCGAGGTCAATCAGCATGACGTGCTCGGCTCTCTCCTTGGGATCAGCGAGCAGCTTGCGCGCCATTGCCGCGTCATCCTCGGGAGTCTTGCCACGCCCGTGGGTGCCGGCGATCGGGCAAACCGTCATCGTCCCGTTCTCGAGACGCACGAGCGTCTCTGGGCTCGCGCCGGCAATCTGCGTGCGCGTGCGTTCGCCCGGCCCCGGCGGCAAATCGAGGAAGTACATATAGGGGCTCGGATTGAGAACGCGCATCGCCCGGTAGGTATCGAAGGGGTCGCGCCCAGCGCGCGGTACGCTGAAGCGGCGCGCAAGGACAATCTGAAAGGCGTCTCCCGCCGAGATGTACTCTTTCGCACGGCAGATCATCGCCTCGTAGTTCGCATCGTCGACGTCCACATCGACGTCCCTGGGCACCTTCGTTGGATCGGGAAGTGCAATCGGCGCCGGCGGAGGGAGGCGGTCAAGATGGGCTCGCGTGCGTTCGACTTCAGCCGCGTCCTCGGCCGCGATCGTAACTGTCTGCGCGAGGCTGTCGAACACGACGATCGTTGCGCCGCCGAAGAATCGCGCCAGCGGCGATGTCACGCGCGGCCCCCAGCCGGGCACCTTTTCGATGAAGTGGACCAGGTCCCATGCGATGTAGCCGACATAGGCGGTTGCGAAGCGCGCCGCGGGATGGTGGCTCGCTCCGGGGTCCGCCGCGTCGGACATCTGAAACAGCGAACGCGCTGCGTCGAGTGGATCGCGGGCGGCTGTCACGGGCGGCATCCCATGCGGCATGCCGTGCGCCCCCACCCAATAGCCGCTCGATTGCAAGGTGACCTCGTGCTTCGGGCGGTAGCCGAGAATGGAGTAGCGCCCCCATCGCTCACCGCTCACGACGCTCTCGAGCAGAAACGACGCCGCATCCCCCGCCGCGCGGCGCAGGGCGGCATACGCGCGCACGGGCGTCAACGTGTCGGCGACGAACGTAGCGACGGCGACCATGCGGGGACGAATAGCACGTGCCCTGCCGGACCGCGCCCGAGGTGAGCGCTCGACGTGAGCCGAGATGGGGGCGTAAGGACACTGCACAATGACGATGGAACGCGAACCGCTTGGGTCTTCGGCGCGCGTTTGCGGGATTTTGGAATACAACGAACGTCGAACGAGCGGCGAAAGGGTCGCGATGAAAACGGTTCTTGGACTCAGCTGGATATGCATTGCCATGGGGGGATGCGCCGCCATAGGAACGGGCGCCGATCCGGTCGACGCCGGAAACACCATCGTCTCGGGTAGTGACGCGGCGGGGCCGATCAGCCTGGCGGACGGCGGCGGTCCGATCCCCGTCGGAGAAGCGGGTGGCAGCGGCTTCGGTGGGACGCCGGTGCTCACCGTCACCGTTCGCGACTTCAAGTTCTGGAACCGCGCTGACCCCACGACGAATCCCGACTTCGAGAACAACGTCTTTGCAGACGATCATGAAATCGTTGCGAGCACACTCGGGTCTGACCACAAACCCGTCTACAAGAACGGGGCGGGGAAGACGACCACGACGCACGGTAAAATGTACTTCGACCAGTGGTACAACGACACGCCCGGCGCGAACATCACGCGACTCGTTCCTCTCGCGTTGAGCAAGAGCGCGCAGGGGACGTACGGGTACGACAGTGCCCTCTCGGGCGTGCTGCTGTTCCCAAACGGCACGAGCAAGGGATGGTTCCCAATCGACGACGGGACCCCGTACGCCACCGCATTCGGCAACCAGAACCAGAACCACAACTATTCATTCACGACGGAGCTTCACACCATCTTTGCTTACAATGGCGGCGAATCGTTCTCGTTCAGTGGCGACGATGATGTCTTCGTCTACATCAACGGGAAGATCGTGATCGACCTCGGCGGCGTACACGCGCGAGAGCCGCTGTCGGTACAAATCGACTCGCTTGGTCTCGTTAGAGGCCAGCAGTATCCACTCGACCTATTCAACGCCGAACGTCACACGCAAGAGTCGAATCTCTCGTTCACGACGACCCTCGTCCTGCAACCGCTTCCGCAGTGAACGGGGCAAGTCACTTCGACGGCGTCAAAATGGACCTTGCGCGCGCAGGGTCGGCAGGCTCGCGACCGATGGACCGCGCGTAAGCCGCAGCGCGCGCGACGAGCGGGGCGCTCCCCTCGGACAGCACACCCTTGCTGAGGAAGATGTTGTCCTCGAGTCCAACGCGCGCGTGTCCGCCGAGACGCATCGCGAGTTCGGTCATCGGTTGTTGCCAGCGGCCGACGGCGGCGACGCCCCAGGTCGCATCGCTGGGGACGAGAGACCGCATGAAGTGGACCACGTCCTCACGGGCAGGAATGGCCCCTGCGATCCCGAGAACGAACTGGAAATGCAGCGGCCGACCAATGGCGCCCTCCGCCGCGAGGACGAGCGCCTCTTCGACGTGGCCAATGTCGTAACACTCGAGCTCGGGGACGGCGCCGGCGGCGCGGATCTTGGCTGCGAGCTTTCGAATCTCCGGACGCGAATTGACGAACACGTCGTCACCGAAGTTGATCGTGCCGCAATTGAGCGTCGCCATCTCGGGCCTGCATGCCAGTGGGCCGGCGCGCTCCTCGATGGTCATCCCGACGGCGCCGCCCGTCGACGGTTGGATGATGCAATCACACTTTCGTCGAATGGCGTCGATGACTTCCTCGAACCGCTCGCTCGACTGCGTGTTCGAGCCGCGGCTGTCGCGTACATGCAAGTGAATGACCGCGGCGCCTGCCTCCCGACAACGCGCGGCCTCGTCTGCAATCTCCGCTGGAGACAGCGGCAGATACGGGGTCTTTTCGCGCGTGAGCTCCGCTCCGACGATGGCCGCCGTGATGACGACGTCCGCGCCGGCCGGCGGGGTCACGAGCGGTTCGGCGACGGGGGCGGGGCCGGCAGGGAGGCCCGGCATATAGAGCTCGCGAGGCTGCCGCTGCAGGTCCTTCGGGACGACGCACGTTCCGATGGCGCGTGCGACGAGAACGGGCTCGACGAGAAGGTTCGCCGCGCTCGGGGCAAGCCCTTCCCCGCGCGCGCTCGCGATGACTTTGCGTGCTTCGAACCGAATTCTTCGACTCGTGTTTCCGACAGCCACGAGCTCGGCGGTCGCCTCGACGTAGTCGCCCGCGAAGACTGGCGCAAGAAAGTCGACCGTCTCGTACGCGCGGAAGAGGCCCTCGTCGCCGTCGAGGCAGATGAGGAGCTCGGTCGCGACGTCTCCGAAGAGCGCGAGAATTCTTGCCCCGTCGACCAGGGCGCCCGCGTAGTGCGCATCGTGCGCGCCCATGCGCTGGCGCAGTGCGATTCGGGTCCCAATCATGCGTGCGAAACTACCACGCGCTGGAAGATCACTGGAACAGAGGGCTGCCGAGCGTGATCCAGTCACTCGCGTCGAAGTCGATGGGCCGAATTTCGAGCTTCGAAGCGCCGTTGCTGAGTCCGTCGTAATAGTGGTAGGCGTACAAGTACGCATCGCCGTCTTTCCACGCGGTACCCCCTCCCGGGCCGATGTAACGGCCCGACGTGGCCAGGAGCTGCTCTGCGGCGCCTTGCATCATTCCGGCGCCGGCCTTGTCGGTATACGGACCGGTGATATTCGTCGCCCGACCGACCATCGTCCGATACGTGCTTCTCGTGCCCTGGCAACATGCGTCGAAGGACACGAAGAGATAGTAGTAGCCGTTGTGCGAGATGATGGACGGGGCTTCGATCGCGCCGCCGTTTCGTGACGCGAGCGCGTAGAGCGTCGTGTCGTCGACCGCGAGCTTGCCCGTCGCCGCGTCGAGCTTGCGCATCTTGATGCCCGACCAGAACGATCCGAACGCAAGCCATGGTTGACACGCTTGGTCGAAGGCGACGTTCGGATCGATCGCATTGAAGTTGTCCGGCGGCTTCGTTTGAATGACCAGGCCCTGATCGGACCAACTCGGAGCGCTCAGTGTCGTCGTGGTCGTAAGGCCGATGACGGACGTGTTGGATCCGAAGGTCGACCCCGCATAGTAGACGTGGAATGCGCCGCTGAAATAGCTGATGTCGGGTGCCCAGAGTCCTGTCGCGGTCGTAGCGGCTGTGACCCAACCGGGGACGGCACCGAAGTAATTGCCCGCATTGCCCCACGCGATCAAGTCGCTCGAGCTACGCACCGCCAGCGAGTTGGTGCCAAACAGATAGTACCGATTGCCGTCCCAGATCATCGACGGATCGTGCACGCCGATGTCGATGTGCATCGTCGTCATGGTTGCCGGGCCTCCGCCGAAAGCGCGCCCGCAGGCCGCACCGCCATCGTTGCTGCCGCTAGAATGACCGCTCTCGCCCATTGCGTCGGATCCGGTCGTGCTGCCGTCTCCGACAGTCCCGCTCGATCCGCCGCGTTCGTCAACGGCGATCGAACCGTCGGCGCTGTTGGAAGTCATGTCGTCGGTCGAGTCGCCCGTGGACGACGACGCGCTGTCGCTCGCATCCTGGTCCAACTTGGGCTGGGCCGGCTGCCCACAGCCTGCGAGGACGATCGCGGCGATTGCGGTTCTCCGACTCACGTTCAGGGCGTCGTTGATCTTGCCGTGGATCCGCGATTCAAATCCAGTTGCGCAGTCACCGAGACTCTTGGACCGTCACCAAATCTCCCACCGCCACCGTCCCGCGTCCGTCGTGGATGCAATTCTGTGCAAAGAGAACTTCGTTCTCGCGCGTTCGGAACGATGCAAGCGTGCGCAAAGGTTCGACGCCCCGGTCGGCGGTGTGCTGGTCGACCGTAGTGATCACGCACCGGGTACATGGTTTGACGACGCGAAGCGGCACGTCGGAAATGCAAATGCGCGTCCACGTGTCCTCCGCCCATGAAGGACAACCGCTGACGACGATGTTCGGACGGAATCTTTCCATCGGAACGGGCACGGCCATCCTGGCGTTGAGGTCGGCGAGCGATGACGAAGATGCGAGCAGCACGGGGAACGCGTCCGCGAACGAGACGAGATCCCCCGCGCGGCCATGCTTAGGGTTCACGGGACGCGCGACGTCGTCCGGCATGAAGACGAGGGAGGCGCGCGAACCCAGCCAGTCGCTCGCCCATCGCGCGGCATCTTCGCCACAATCGAAGGCGTCGACCTCATCGCGCCAGATGACTACGCGACGTATGCGACGACCGGACGGCCCATCCTGGGGCCACAGTGGAAGGGCAAGCGCGGACATCCGTGGCGCGGTCAAGACGAGCGCATCGTGCGTGAGGGACACGCCGACTAGGGCGAGGCGGGGCTCGGTCCGTTGGGTGACGAATCGCCCTTCATCGTCGACGATCATCCACCGCCGATCGTGACTCAGTCCACACGCGTCGAGGACCGCCCGCTCGAGCGCTATCCCTCCACACGACTTCACCGGATAGACGAAGAGCGCGCTGACGAATGCCTGCACGGTGAGTCAGCTCCCGAGCCGGACCCGCTCTCGCACCAGACGCCAAGCCGCGGCGCCGGCATCCCCGTCGGCATCGCGTCCCCGCAGGATATCGCTCGGTGCGGTGGGTAACGTCTCGGGTCGCCCGACGGCGACGGCAATCTCCCAGGGTCCGGCGGGGACGTTGGCGAACAGCACGTCGACGGCCCCGGAAATTCGAACGGATCCGTCGCGCGCGACGTCGAACGATGGCGCCCACGGGAGGACCTGATTGCCGCGCAGCAGGAACCCGCGCGCTCCGACAGCGCCGGTCACCGGCTCTGTAGGGCGGAGTTCCATTTCGACTCGCGTGCCGGGCAGTAGTGCGATCTCTTCGGCGGACCCGCCGACGCGGCCTGCGAGGCGATACGGCGGCACCGTGGGGGGCTGGTAGTATAGGCGGAGCGCGAGAAGTGCTCCGGCGACGACGACGGCGGCGGGCACCACAAGGATCGCAACCGTCGAACCGCCTTCGCTGTGGGCTCTCGTGGTCATGCGGATTCTTCGAAGTGACCCTCGGTCGAGTCCGGGCAGTGCGCCAGGACGGAGGCACGAGATGTAGGCGAGAGTAGTGGCGCATGCTCCCGACCGCCACAGCACTCTGACGAAACCCCATGGTATTGTCCTGGCGAATGCGTGGATCGTTGCTCGGCGTCGTGCTTGCCACGGTCGCCGGATGCGGCACGAATTCATCGCTCGGAAACGGCAGCAATCTGGCGGTCGACGTCGATGCGTCCGCCCGGTCCGCGCCGTCGAGCGACGATGCTGGGGGTGCATCGAGCGACTCGCCATTCACCCCGCTCGACGGGCCCTACGGAAAGGTGCCCGACGGGTACACGCCCCTTGCGACGTGCACGCAGTGCGCCTGCAAGGGAGCCACATACTGCTATGGCGGGTCGCCTTACACTGCGTTTTCCGCGTGCGATCAGACGGCCAGCACAATGCTGACGGTCGGTTGCCACGCGCTTCCGCCAGCCTGTGCGAGCGAGCCGGATTGTGTGTGTCTCCTCCGCGCCCTGGCTCCGGAGCTGTCCTGCTACGCAGCGTGCACCGACAGCGCCATGGGAAGCTTCACTGTGTATTGCCCACCTTGAGCTTGTTGCCCGAGCCCGAAGGGTCGTGACAGACTAACCTGGCTCCCCGTGCATGCTCTTCGGCGGCTCGCCGCGCTCCTGGTTCTCACGCCCCCGCTCTCTCTCCTGATCAGTGCGGGAGCGACGTGGGGTGCAGCGCCCGCGGCGACGGTCTCTCCGCGGGAGCCACACCCGGTCGACGTGTCGTCCGGAACGAACGAGCACAACGTGGAAGACCGAACCGAGAGCGCCGTGGTCCTCGTGGTGCTCGACGGCGTGCGGTGGCAGGAAGTATTCGGCGGAGCCGACCGCGCGCTCGCGTCGCGGCAGCGTGGGCTCAACCCTATCGCGTGGGCGAACCCGCGGGCGCTCATGCCGAACCTGCATCAGATGTTCGAGACCGACGGGATGGTCATTGGCGCGCCCGGCCACGGTGCCGAGATGACCACGGGTGGGGCTCAGCGCATCTCGCTGCCATCCTACCGGGAGATCTTCACCGGCAGAACCGATCCGGGCTGCCAGAGCAACGATTGCTCGCGGCCACTCGGGCGAACGCTCGCCGACGACCTGTATGACGTTCTCGGTCCGGGCGAATTCGCGGTGATCGCGTCTTGGCCGAAGATCGCGCGTGCGGCATCGTCCGATCCGTCTCGCTTCGTCTTGACGACGGGCCGCAAACTCATTGGACAAGGGGACGTGCTTCGTGCAGACGACGTCATCTCGTCGTTGCTCGACGCCGGCACACACACTTCGGCCTTCCCCGGGGAGGGCGACTATCGGCCCGATTCGCTCACCGAACGCATCGCGTTGCGGTACCTCGCGACGGCGCGGCCCCGTTTTCTATTCGTGGGGCTCGGCGACGTCGACGAATACGCGCATCGCAACGACTACCGCGGCTACCTCGACGCGCTGCACGAGTCCGACGAGTTTCTCGGTGAGCTCGCGGTCACCCTGGCCGCCATGGGGGCCCGCGGACAACACACGACCGTCCTCGTCACCACGGACCACGGACGCGCGTACAACTTTCGCGACCATGGGCTGTGGCACCCCGAGTCCGGTCGAGTCTGGCTGGCTGCGGCGGGTGGCGATGTCCCCGCCCGAGGCTTCGTCTCGTCGTCGCAGCGGCATACGCTCACGGACATCGCCCCCACGGTGCGCGCGCTCCTCGGCATGCCGGTC
>JALYHX010000435.1 GCA_030776305.1 Myxococcota bacterium | reverse complement strand
AGCCTCCGGGCAGCGTCGGCGGTCAGATTCGCGTCACCGAGCAGGGCGAAGTCATCGGTGGCAAGTATTCGGATCGCGAGGTCGGTCGGCGGAACCTCGAGACGATGGTCGCAGCGACACTCGAGGCGACGCTGCTGGACCACGAGGTCAGCGACACGAAGGCCTTCCGGGCCACCATGGATACGCTGTCTCGACACGCATACGCCGCCTATCGTCGTCTGGTGTACGAGACACCGCACTTCAACGAGTACTTCCGAGCGGCCACGCCACTCGCCGAGATTGCCGAGCTCAACATTGGAAGTCGGCCAGCGTCGCGCAAGACGTCGACTCTCATCGAAGATCTGCGGGCCATTCCCTGGGTCTTCAGCTGGGCGCAAAGTCGAGTGCTGCTGCCTGGCTGGTACGGATTCGGATCAGCGATCGCAGCGCTGCGCGACGATGTCGGGGAGGGGGCGATGACGGACCTCTCGCGAATGTACGAAGCTTGGCCATTTTTTCGAATGGTCGTCGACAATCTGGAGATGGTCCTCTCGAAGACGGACATGGGCATCGCCTCGCGCTATGCCGAACTCGTCAAAGAACGCGATCTTCGCGACGCGATCTTCGGGCGCATTTCAGCGGAGAGGGAGCTGGCCGTCGAGGGGGTCCTCGCCATCACCGGAGAGCGAGAGCTCCTGGCCTCGAATCCGGGTCTTGGCCTCGCGATTCGAAACCGGCTGCCGTATCTGGACCCTCTCAACCACCTGCAAGTCGAGCTTCTCAAGCGTTACCGTTCGGGTCGAGCGAGTGAGCGCGTGGCTCGCGGGATCCAGATGACCGTCAACGGGATCGCGGCAGGACTTCGGAACAGCGGCTGAGGACGCAGCGGTGCTGCACCGCCGCCCGCGGTTTCAGGCCGCAAGTGGCGGCAATCATCTCATGCAGCGAACTTATGGACGCACCATAATGCGACATCGTAGCTGGAATCGCTCGACCTCGTAGGTTGCTTCGGCTGCCCGCTCGTGATTACTTTCAACGTCGCACATCACATGTAACCCAAGTGAAAGTGTACGGCGCCACGACTGCTCGCCAGTGTTTGCGTGGCGCTGCGTGGCCCTCCGAAGAAGGCGCGGTTTTCCGATCGCAACCGATGTATCCGTATCCGACTGTGAGGTCTTCCATGGCGAGTTCACGCCGCGACAAGTTCATGATGCCGGCGGTGCTCGGCCTGGGATTGGTGGCCTGCACGCCGGCGACGCCGGACGGCCCGCTGGATCCCGTGACGGGTGCGGATGGCTCCAATGGGTCGAGCGGGAGTGGCGGCTCGAGCGGGAGTGGCGGTTCGAGCGGGAGTGGCTCGGGGGCCGCGGGTTCGAGCTCCGGCGGTTCTCCGACTGCGGTCGATTCGGGTGGGTCGAGCTCGGGTTCTCCCACGGGGGGGTCGAGCGGATCAACCAGCGGCAGCTCGGGTGGATCGAGCGGAGCGGGTGGAACGGATGGCGGAGGGATGCCCGCGATGGACGCCGCGGTGACGCAGGGCCCGGACGGCGGCGCGCCGACGGGATGCAACTGGGTCCAAAATACCGACGGTACATGGATGTTCGACCCCGCCGCTCCGAACAAGGTCGTCTTGTTCGACGGCACGACCCTCGCCGGTTGGCACAAGCTGAACCAGCCCGGCGTCGCGATCGGATGGATGCTGAACGGTGATGGAACGATGACGGTGGTTCCCTCTGGAACGGGGCAAGCCACCGAAATCCAAAGCGACAAGAAATTCGACAATCTATGCGTTCACGTGGAGTACATGTCGCCGCTGGTGCCCTCGAGCGGCACGTACAATCAGAACGAAGGCAACAGCGGCGTTTACCTCAAGAGCGCGTACGAAATGCAGATTCTCGACTCGAGCAGGTTTCCGCCCGCGATCGACTCGTGCGGAGCCGTGTACGGCATTCAAGCGCCTTTGGTCGTGGCGTGCAAACCGCCCACGTTCTGGAATACATACGAAATCGAATTTAAGTCGTCCGTATGGAACGGCAACGTCAAGACGCAGAACGCAGTATTCATCAAAGTGACACTCAATGGCCAAGTCGTGCAATTGAACGTGCCGTTGAACCCGCCAGGAGGTTTCACGCGGGCGGGGATTCCGGACATCCCCGGGCCGCAGCCTCTCGGGCTTCAAGATCACCTCAATCTGGTGAGTTTCAGGAACGTTTGGGTGCGGGTTCCCCAATACTGAGCCCGCTCCCCTTTCCCCCACGCATAGCGCCCCATGCCAACACGATCCATTGCCTCTGCCTGCGCGGCCATCGCTTGCTCGCTCATCTCGATGCTCGGCTGCCAGCAGAAGCAACAGCCGTGGGACCCTGGCGCCGGGAGCGCATCTGGGGCGGCGGCGCCCAAGAAGACGCTCACGCTCTGGTGGGCGCAATGGGCTCCGGCCGACGGGCTGCAGGAGTTGGCCAACGACTTCGCGCAGAAAGAGAACGTCGACGTCAAGGTCCATCAGATTCCGTGGGCCAATTTTCAAGATCAAGTCTTCCAGGAGTTCGGGAAGAGCCAAACCGCATTCGACATCGTCGTCGGAGATAGCCAGTGGCTCGGGCGCGGCGCGACCAAAGGCCTCTACGTCGACTTGACCGACTGGCTCCCGTCGGCGGTCGACATCAAGACGCTTCACCCGGTCGCGCTCAAGTACCTCGCGGAGTACCCGACCGGCTCTTCACACTACTACGGTGCGCCCGCGGAGACCGATGCGATGGGATGGGCGTACCGCAAGGACTGGTTCGAAGATCCGGCAGAAAAGGCAGCCTTCAAGAAGGAGTTCAATAAGGATCTCGCCGTCCCGCTGACCTGGGACGACCTCAAGACAATCGCCGAGTTCTTCACGCGGCCAGACAAGAAGCGTTACGGGAACGTTCTGGTGACCGGACGCGGGTACGACGATATCGTGATGGGGTTCGAACAAGTCCTCTATGCGTTCGGCGGATCGTGGGGCGACGCGAAGACGTTCAAGGTCAAGGGGGCGCTCGACTCTCCCGACGCCGTCAAGGCCCTGGATTTCTTCAAAGGGCTACTCAAGTACGCTCCGGCCGGCGGCAGCAAGCTGGGTTATGGCGAGGCGCTGGAGCCATTCGTCAACAACTCGACGGCGATGCTCATGAACTACTTCGCTTTCTTCCCGGACCTGACGAAGAAGATGGCCGGCAAGGTCGGGTTCTTCGCGATGCCCAAGCAGGGTGATCGACGGTTCTCAAGCCTCGGGGGGCAGGGCTTTTCGATTTCGAGCAAGGTGGCGGCGCCGCAGCAAGACCTTGCCAAGAAGTTCATCGCCTGGTTTCTTCGGATCGACACGCAGAAACAATGGGTGCAAAAGCCTGGCGGCTTCACGGCAAACGCCGAGATCTTGAAGAGTGAAGAGTTCAAGAAGGCCAGCGCCTACAACGCCGCTTTCGCAGAGTCGTTGGACATTGCCCAGGACTTCTGGAATGTGCCTGTCTACAACGAGCTCATTGCCGCGACGGCGCAGCAGCTGGGCGAAGCGCTCGATGGCAAGAAGTCCTCGAAGGATGCGCTCGCGCAGATGGCTACGGATCACGAGAAGATCCTCCAGCACGCGGCGCCGTAGTAGCAAAGGCCACGATGAGCAGTAAAGAGGACCGCGTGCCGGTCGGAGCCACTCGATCCGGTCTCATGGGCTGGGCCTTCGTGACGCCGGCGCTGTTCATTCTCTTGGGCATGAATCTCTTTCCCCTGATCTTCAACATTTACTTGAGCTTCACGAACGCGGACCTGTCGGGCGGTCCGGTCAAAGGTGTGGGGGGCCACAACTACACGGTGCTCTTCAGCGAGGCACGCTATGCGAACGCGTTGACCGTCACGGCGTGGTTCGTCTTCGTCTCGGTGTCGGTCGAGTTGATCCTGGGCTTCGTGCTGGCAATGGCCCTGCAGGGCCATATTCCAGGAAAACCAGCGATTCTGACCGTTCTTTTGATACCGATGATGCTGTGCCCGGTTGTCCTCTCATTGTTTTGGAATTTGATTTTGAATGGTAACTACGGTGTGCTCAACCAGCTTCTGGCGTTCCTGCATCTGCCCCAACCTCAATGGCTGACGGATGATGATTTGAAGCTCGTGTCGATTTTGCTCGTCGACATATGGATGTGGACGCCGTTCATGATGCTGATTTCGCTCGCCGGACTGAATGCCATCCCGAAGTACATCTACGAGGCAGCGGAAATCGACCGTGCCA
>JALYHX010000434.1 GCA_030776305.1 Myxococcota bacterium | reverse complement strand
GTATTGCTCTGGCTGAAGTCTGCCGTCAGCGGCGTCTGGCCGGGCGCCACATCGATGTATTGTGACCGGAACACGGAATAGAGCCCGCCATTCAGCACGACGTCTCCGCGCGCGAGACTGAGCCGTTGCATCTCGGGGTTGGTTCGGTGCGCAATGAACGCGGCCCACTCGTTGACGTTGCAGAGGTTGCACGTGTTCGAGGGTTGTCCTCCATACACTGTGTAGGGGTTTGCGTTCGTTGGCCCGGTCGAGACGAAGTCCCACGCCCCCCCGAAGTACAAGTCGATCGACTTGAAGCCGGTCACGAACATGATTCGGTCGAGGGTCGTCTGGTAATCACTGTCGATCCCATCGCCGCTGTTCTCCACCATCCCCAGACCCCAATGGCCCGGCATGCGACCAAAGCGAATCTGGCCGACGGGCGTCATGTACTCGCCCCAGACGCGCTTGACGGCGATCGAGTTCGTCCACCCGTTGACGCCCGCGGTGGGGGTGCCCTGTGTCGTCGTGAAGAGACCGACCGGCGCATATCCGTTGACGCCTGCAGACTGGTAGCCATTGCCCGTCGCGCTTCTGGTCGCGCCAGCGGTGGCCGTGCTCGAAGACGTGCTCCCACTCGGCTGGATCGTGTACGCATCGGGGGTCGACCCGAGGACGAGATTATCGAGGAGGTCGATTTGGGTCAGGATGCGAAGATTGTCCGAAATGTGGATCTCGGGACTGAGGCGGAGCCGGAGGTTCGCGCCCGTCTCCGTCTTGTCGGAGCAACTCCCGGCGGGCTTCGGCGCGCTCGAGCTGGCGTTGCCGCACACGGCGACAGCCTGTCCGGAGTTGCCGCTCACGAGGGTGTAGCTTTGGTCGAGCGGGATTGGGAAGAGGTACTGCGGGTCGTTACCTTGCGTCGTACTTCCGTGACGACCCAGCGAGAAGTTGTGGAACAATTCGGCGCGCGTTCTGAAGTATCCGTGAAACTCGACGATGGGCCGGGCGTTGCGCCACCAGTCGTCGCTGAACACTTCGCGCGGACTCGCCGGGAGTTCTCCCGCAGCCGGGCGTTGGCCCCCTTGCGTTGTTGGCGTCTGAGAGTCCCGGGCGGGATTCACGCCTGCCGACGTCGATGCGGCTGCGGAAGTCGCAGAATCGGCGGGGGTCGGCGGGCTGGGGACGAGCGACGGGCGATCCGTCGTCGACGTCTCACCCGTACTCGCTGGAGCGTGGTTCACGCCCGGTGACGGGGTAGAACCAGGCGGCGCAGCGGACGGGGGCAAGGCGCCCGGTGCACTGGACGTCGATTCGGGCGCGGTGCTGGGCTGCGCGCGCGCGGCTCGCAACGGGAGCAACGGCGCGGCGAGCGACATGGAGAGATACACGAACGAGCGGCGCCAAAGCATGGGTCGGTCGCGCGTTGTATCACTTCCTGGCGCGAGCGTAAGACTTCAGTGCAGCCGCTCTCACCGCGGTCACGGTCACGAGCGTACGTTCGGGTGGGCCCCCAGCTCGGCGAGGAATCCCTCGATGTCGGCTCGCAGTGCGAGGAGTTCCGCCCGCATTCGCTCTTCACCGTCATGTGCAACGGGTCGGCGGGAGTCCGTCTCCCGGAGTTTTTTTTTCGCTCCGGCAATCGTGAAGCCCTCGTTGTAAAGGAGGTCCCGGACCCGGAGCAGGTTCTCCACGTCCCGTCGCGAATAGACGCGCTGCCCCTTCGCGCTCTTGGTGGGGCGAATATTGCGAAACTCGCGCTCCCAGAAGCGCAAGACGTGCGGCTCGACGCCCACGAGCTCCGCCACTTCGCCGATGCGGTAATAAGGCTTCGGCGGCAAAACCCCCGGGGCGGGCTCCGACATTCGCGCCGCCCTATCAGCCTTTGGTCGCCGTGGTGTCGCCGCCATGGCCTGCGGCAATCAGGGCCCCACCGCCGCCATTGGGGCCTACCACGCCGGCGCGCAGGTTGAGCGCTTGCTTTAGGATCTGGCTCGCCTTGAACGTGAGCACCCGCCGCTCACTGATGTTGATCGGCTGTCCGGTCTGCGGGTTTCTGCCGGGGCGCTGGCGCTTGTCGCGAAGCACGAAGTTGCCGAAGCCGCTCACCTTGATCTTCTCGCCTTCGCCGAGGGTCTGCTTCATCATCTCGAAGACGAGATCCACGAGCTCGCCCGACTCTTTGCGGGAGAAGCCACCGACCTTGTTGTACAACGCCTGGACGATCTCGGCCTTCGTCATGATCGTCTGCCTCACCCCCATGTGAACCGACCGCAGAGTCTAAACGCGTTTTTTGGCGAAGGCTACGGGTACTGCCGCGAGGGCCCGGGGCTGCTCTCACGCGGCAACCTCGTCGCCAGTCGTAGGCGGTTCGCTGGCTTCGATTCCACGCGAGCGTGCCTCGCGTCCTTCGCTTGCCTCGCTTGGCCCGACGGAACTGCGGACCTCCGGCGCCATGGCCCTGCCGATCTGGAGCTTGCGCCGTGCCAGCTCCTCGGCTGCGACGAAAAACGCAACGTAGCCGTAGCCAAACGTGAAGAGCATCGCGAACGGGGTGGCAAACCAGTGTCTGGTCTCGATCGAAGCCACTGTGCTTGCCATCGACAAAAGGCAGAGTGCGACCTCTGCAGCGGGCAGGTCCGCCGCGGCGCGGTATCGACCTAGATACGCTCCGGACGCTCCGGACACACCCTTCTTCGGCGTGCGGATGAACTCCCCAGCCATCGATCGCAACCCTTGCCAGACGGCGGCCGTCAGGTGCGGCGCGAGCCCTGCGCCGATTGCGAGCAGCGCTGGGAGTTGCTTCAAGGCATCGATTGATCGTCGACCCTGGGCGAGCTCGGCCATGGCATAAAACGTGGCCAGAGAGCCCGTCGTCCCGATGACCAACGGCAGGTCGACCACAAGCATCGTTCGCACGTCCGTTGCGGGCATCAGCACGAGGGCGGGAAAAAGGAGGATGCTGAGGAAGACCATCAACGGGTATGCAAAATGCGGCGTCAGATGAAAGAAGACTTCCACGCGTTGCATGGGTGTGAGCTCCGCGCGCATCAGGCGCGGCAGGAGCTTGCGCGCCGTCTGAACGGTACCCTTCGCCCAGCGGAACTGCTGCGCCCGGAATGCGCTGATGTCCTCTGGAAGTTCCGCAGGCGTCACGATGTTCTCGCGGTAAATGAATCGCCACCCTGCAAGCTGCGCGCGATACGAAAGGTCCAGGTCTTCGGTCAGCGTGTCGTGCTGCCAACCGCCCGCGCTCGCGATGGCCTCCTTGCGCCACATGCCGCCCGTCCCGCTGAAGTTGAAGAGCCACCCTTCCGCGGCCCGCGCACGATTCTCGACCAGGTGGTGTCCGTCGAGCATGAGCGCCTGGGTGCGCGTCAGCATCGAGTGCGAGCGGTTCATGTGCCCCCAGCGCGCCTGCACCATGCCGACCCGCGGATCGGCGACGAAGTGAGGAACGACCTCGCGCAGGAAGCCGGGCTGGGGAAGAAAGTCGGCGTCGAAGATCGCGATGAGTTCGCCCCTGGCAATCTTCAGCCCATCGGCGAGTGCGCCTGCTTTGTAACCCGCGCGATCGACGCGATGGATGTGATCGACGTTCAGCCCTTGGTCTCGTAGTGACTCCACTTTGCGACGAACGAGCGCGCGTGTCTCGTCGGTGGAGTCGTCAAGGACCTGGACCTGCAGGCGGCTTCGGGGCCACTCGATGGCCGCCACGTGATCCAGCAAGCGCGCCGCGACCGTCGCTTCGTTGTAGAGAGGAAGCTGCACCGTCACGTACGGCAGATCGTCTCTCTCACCGATCCCGTCGGCAGCAATCGGGGGGACCCCCCGGGCCAGCGCGGACAGCGTTCGCCGATTGCGCAACACCGTGATGACGAGGTGCGAGCGATGCAGGCCGTACATCGCGAGGATCAAAAGCACCGCGAAATAGGCCCCTACGAGCGCGAAGTGCATACGCTCGAGATAGTCGAGGACGCGCCCGACAATTGTCAGGCGCTTGTATTTCGTTGCAGCGGATTGTCAGAAGTCGAGGTTGTAATAGGCCGACAGACCGAGCATCCAGAAGGCGTGCCCAACCGCGGGAGCCGAGTCCGCGCCTGGCGGGTTGAAGGAGCCCAACCCCACGGTCAGCTTTGGGAGCAAGCGCAAGACGCTCGCGATGGGGAGCCACAACCCGGCGCCCAGCATGAGCTCGCCGGAGTTGAACGAATTGCTCCTTGGAGCAACAACACCGGCGAGAGTTTCGTTGAAGCTGAGCCAGCGACTCGCTGCGCCGATTTCACCGTAGAAGCTCGCTCGTTCTGGGTTCGAGATGAAGCCGAAGACCGCACCGAGGGCAGTGGTCGATGCGTTCGCATCCGTGATGGCGGGGTCCGACGTGAGATCCCCGTGCGTCAACTCGGCGTGCTCGAGCGTGGCCCCGACGTACCAGTGGGTTGCGAAACGCAGACCTGCATCGACCGCGTAT
>JALYHX010000433.1 GCA_030776305.1 Myxococcota bacterium | reverse complement strand
CCATTCGCGCAATTTACGCCTTCGAGATGGCGCGCTCGTTTCGGACGATGCTCCAGAGCATTGCATCGCCAGTGATTTCGACCGCGCTCTACTTCGTGGTGTTCGGTTCTGCGATCGGCTCGCGAATGGCCCAAGTCGACGGCGTGAGCTACGGCGCCTTCATCGTTCCGGGGCTCACGATGCTGTCACTCCTGAACGAGAGCATTTCCAATGCGTCCTTCGGAATCTACATGCCACGATTCTCGGGCACGATTTACGAGGTGCTGTCGGCGCCCGTATCGTACGTGGAGATCGTGAGCGGATACGTCGGCGCCGCGGCGACGAAGTCGGTCCTTCTTGGAGCCATCATTTTGGCCACCGCTCGGCTGTTCGTCCCCTACGAGATTGCCCACCCGCTGTCGATGGCCGCGTTTCTGGTGTTGACCGCGGTGACGTTCAGCCTCTTCGGTTTCACCATCGGCCTCTGGGCCGACGGATTCGAGAAACTCCAGCTCGTGCCGATGCTCATCGTCACGCCGCTCACTTTCCTCGGCGGGAGTTTCTACTCGATCAACATGCTCCCGCCGGCTTGGCGCAAGATCACGCTGTTCAATCCCGTGGTGTATCTCGTGAGCGGGTTTCGCTGGAGCTTTTTCGACGTGGCCGACGTGAGCGCCACGGTCAGCTTCTGCATGACGCTCGTCTTTCTTTTGATTTGCATCGCCATCGTGTCATGGATGTTCAAGACGGGTTATCGGCTCAAGAGCTGAGAGTGTCGGCTCGCCAAATGCCATCGACTTACTGCGGCGTGTTCCACCCACCGACATCCACGACGAGCCGATCCGCCTGGGGCGGCCCCCACGTCCCGGGCTCGTATTCGAACATGGGGCTCGGTCCATGGATGACCGGATCCACGATCGACCACGCCGCTTCCACGACATCCTGACGCGCGAACAACGTGGCGTCCCCGGCCATCGCATCCCCGATCAGCCGCTCGTACGGGTCCATCTGTTCGCGGTTGCCCTCCTCGGAGCCTTCCGTCACCAAGAGGTCCACGGGCTCGCCGGTCATCTTTTCGCCGGATCGCTTCTTTCGCGCTGCGATCGCGATGACGACTTGCGGGTTGAGCCGGAACCGAACGCAGTTACCGACCGTAGGAGTCGGCTCGGAGAAAACGACCTGGGGCGGGACCTTCAACTCGACGGTGACCTCCGTACAGGTCATCTTCAGGCACTTCCCGGCGCGCACGTAGAAGGGAACGCCCTCCCAGCGCCACGAATCGACGTACATGCGCAGCGCCGCGTACGTCGCCATGAACGAATCCGGGGAGACTCCAGGCTCGTCGCGATAACCGCGAAACTGACCGCGCACCATGTTCTCGGCGACCATGGGTCTCACGTTCCGCAGGACCTTCGCTTGCTCGTCACGAATCGCCTCGCCGTAGGCCGCCGACGGCGCCTCCATGGCAAGGTAGCTGACGATCTGGAGGAGATGATTCTGGATGACATCCCGGATCACTCCCGTTTCCTCGTAGAACTTGCCCCGGCCCTTAACACCGAAACTCTCTGCCATCGTGATCTGGACGTTCTCGACGTAGTGGCGATTCCAAATGGGCTCGAAGAGCGTGTTGGCAAAGCGAAAGTAGAGAATGTTCTGGACGGGTTCCTTCCCGAGGTAGTGGTCGATGCGAAAGATATTCTCCTCGGGAAACACCGTATGCAGGACCCGGTTCAGCTCTCGTGCCGACTCGAGGTCGCGCCCGAAGGGCTTCTCGACGATGACTCGACCTTGACGCGCGCAACCGGACTCGCCCAGGCGCGCCACGACGGTGGGGAACATGCTGGGCGGAATTGCGAGGTATTGGGCCGGCCGCTCGGACGAGCCGAGGATCGTGCTCAGCTCTTTGAACGTGTTGGCGTCGTTGTAGTCCCCGTCCAAGTATTGAAGTTGGGATGCGAGCTGCGCGAAAGCAGTGGGGTCGAGCCCGCCGTGTTCCGTGACGCTTTGCTTTGCACGATCGAGAACCTGTTCCCGCCCCCATCCGGATTTCGCCACGCCGATCACGGGAAACGTCAAATGCCCGCGCCGGGCCATCGCCTGCAGCGCCGGGAAGATCTTTTTGTAGGCGAGATCTCCGGTGGCACCGAAGAAGACCAGAGCATCCGAGCGAGGCCGATCGTGGCTCATTTCTTCTCCACGCTCCTCGCGCCCTCGCTACCTGCCGAGCGTTGAACAGGCCTCGGACGGCCTATCAGCGCCTCGAGATCGTGCTCCTCCAGTTGCTGAATGCGATCGATCGAGAAGTCCGGCGACCCGAAACTCGCTGCATCGGGGGCGTGCGCATAGTGACCCTGTCGCACGAAAACCGTCGTGACACGAGCGCCCCATATCTTCTTGATCGCTGCAAGGATCCGCGGCTTGTCGTCGATCATGACATAACGGTCGGCCGGGTAGCGCCGCTCCACGTCCTCGAGCTCCTCTTCCTTGTGCACGTAAATGAGAACGCGTCCTTCGACGAGGTCGCCCAGCCCCGAGCGCTCGATTTTGCGCGGCTGGAAGACCACGTCGCCGTCCGAGAGGATGACCGTTGGGCCGTACGTGGCAGCGTGCTCGACCGCGTCGAGCGATCCGGGAAACAGTCGGTTGGCGAATGGATAGTTGACGAGAAACGAAGACATGGCGAGGAGATGGGGGTCGCGCGAATGAATCACGCGGTACCGCTGTAAGGCCCCCAGGTAGTCGGCATAGCCCAGATCGGTCCTCAACTTCTCGAAGATCGCGAAGTACTCGTCGGCCGGGCCGGGCCCGACCTCTCGACTGAGGTAGCGCCTGAGATCGGCGATGATTCGGTCGTTGTCGATCAGCGTGTTGTCCACATCGAAGAGGAACACGGCGGCGCTCCTGCGGACGTACTCGACGGTCAACGTGCCGCTCCCACGATCGATTCGGAGCGCCCTTTCACGGGCAACACCATTCGACCCCCCCACCGTCCGTCGTTGCGCCTGGAGCGCAACTGCCGCCCAGCGTAACGCTCGGATCGCACACAACCGCCGTCCCGACACAAGTCAGGTCCATGGTCCTCGTGCAAACATCGCAGCAGGCGTTGGGTGTCGCGCACCCGTTTCCGCCGCCATCGCCGGGCGATCCGCACACTTGCCATGCGCTGCACGATCCGCAGTCCAGCGTGTTGCCGCAACCGTTGGATACCATCCCGCACGCCGAGGTCGGACAGACGAGGCGGGGCGTACAGCCACAATGGTTGGGCACTCCGGCGCCGGCGCAAGTCTCGCTGCCCGTGCACGTGCCGCAGTGATTGGTGCCGCCGCAGCCGTCGGGAACGCTACCGCAATTGTCTCCGGCGGGGCATCCCGCGAGCGGGGTGCATCCGCACACGTTCGCCTTGCCTCCTCCGCCACACGTCTGGGGCGCCGTGCAGCTGCCACAGCGACGGGTCGCGCCCAAGCACGAATCCGTCACCGTGCCGCA
This sequence comes from Myxococcota bacterium, assembly GCA_030776305.1. Classification (GTDB taxonomy): domain Bacteria; phylum Myxococcota_A; class Polyangia; order Polyangiales; family Polyangiaceae; genus Palsa-1150. The sequence goes on along the minus strand of JALYHX010000433.1, from coordinate 3,437 downwards.
GTTGTATCCGTGGGCTGCACAATAGGTGGCGTCGGTCTCGTTGGCGCACACGCAGGCGTTCGCTACGCACGTCATTGGGGACGCGCACCCTCCGCATGCGTGGCTCCCACCGCAACCGTCGGGCACCATGCCACATCGACCGTTCGCGCAAGCCACCTGGCGGGTGACCGGCACACAACGCACGTCATTCCCTGCGTCGGAAGCGTCGGCTGCATCGGAAGCGTCGGCCCTGGTGGCCGCGTCTTGGCTCGTGCCTGGCCCGTCCTGGACGGAGACATCGATCCTTGCGTCGCTCGCGGAGTCGATTGTGGCATCCCCGGACGCGGCATCCGTTTGCGCTTCGCCCCCGGTATCCAAATGCGCAGCAGCGTCGGCGTTCGGCGGGCCTGGCGCGGTCGCGCTGTCCCCCCTCGGTTCGATCCGATCGGTACCCGCACCGCTGCAAGCAACCAGAAATAAAGCAAAAATTCCCCGAGCCTCGATCCCAAGACGAATCCCCATGCGTGCACCCGTTAGTCTATTACGCCCAAGAGCAACCATCTCCCACCCTGGCACGTAGACGGGGGTATCCGCGGAAGCGCTAGGCTTTCCCCGTGCGCGATCATCCCAGGCTCCGTATCTTTGCCCGCCTTTGGGAAAACGCCAAGAACGAACACTCTGCCCCACATGAAATCGGCTGGTCCGTCGCCGTCGGCGTCCTGTCGGGAAGCACGCCCTTTCTGGGTCTTCACATCTGGATCGCCCTCGGACTCGCAACCGTCTTCCGCCTGAATCGCATCTGGGCATTCCTGGGGTCGCGCATTTCGTTCTCGCCGCTCTTCGCGTTCGTTGCATTTTGCGAAATCGAGAGCGGGCACCGACTGCGAACGGGCGCGTGGGTACGACTCTCGCCGAGAGACGCGATTGCGCACGGCAAAGAGCTCCTGGGGGATTGGGTGCTCGGCACGGTGATCGTCGGCTGCGCCCTCGCCGTAGTCGTTGGGACGGGCGCATACCTCGTCGCTCGTCGATGGCAGGATTCTAACCAGCAACGGCGGCACGTACTTCGTCCACGGTCTTCGGAATCCCCGCCGTCAGTACCTCCGGCCCCGATTCGCTGACGAGCACGTCGTCTTCAATCCGGACTCCGATGCCGCGCCACTCCGGTCCCACCGTATCGTCGGTGGGCGCGATGTAGATCCCAGGCTCCACGGTCAGCACCATTCCGAGCTCGAGCTTGCGAGGGTTCCCGCGGACGAAGTAGGCACCGACATCGTGCACATCCATGCCAAGCCAGTGACTTGTGCGATGCATGAAAAACCGCTTGTAGGCTTCCGTTTCAACTAACTTTTCTGCATCGCCCGAAAGGATTCCGAGGCCGAGCAGGCCACGCGTGACGCAGTGGACACTTCGCTTGTGGACGTCATCGAGGGTGTTGCCAGGACGAGCCTCTGCTATCCCCTCGAGTTGGGCCTGAAGGACGACCTCGTAAATCGCTTGTTGCTCTCGGGAAAAGTCGCCACCTACAGGGAACGTCCTCGTCACGTCGCTCGCGTAGTAGCCGTACTCGCAGCCTGCATCGATGAGCAGCAAGTCACCAGCGCTCATACGCCGGTCATTCTTTCGATGGTGCAGCACACAGGCATTCGGCCCCGAGCCGACAATACTTCCATAGGCCGGCCGCTCCGAACCTCGGCGACGGAACGTGTCGAGCAGTAGGGCTTCAATCTCGTATTCGTACATCCCGGGGCGCGCACGTCGCATCGCTAGTTCGTGGGCTTCGCGTGTGATGCGCACCGCCGCTCGCATGAGCGAGACCTCGACGGGCGATTTCCGCAGGCGCATCTCGTGGAGAATATCGCCCGGATCGACGATCTCGACCGGCGCCGCGACCCCCGTCCGTTGCCGACCTCGCACCCGCTCGATCGCGCCGAGAACTTGGTCATCGAAACGTCGGCTCTTGCCGAGCCGACAGTAAACGCGGCGGTGGTCCTGAAGGCAGGTCGGTAGCCTCTCCTCGAATTCACCGATGACGAATGCCTCGTCAGCGCCGTACCGTTCCTTGGCACCATCGAGGCCGGTGCGGGGCCCGTCCCACACTTCGCGGTCCGGGTCGCGCGGACGCACGAAAAGAGTGGTCTTTCGCTTCTGAGCGTCGAGCACAACCGCGCAGTCAGGCTCGTCGAAGCCCGTCAGATAGAAAAAGTCTGAGTCCTGGCGGTAATCGTGCTCCACGTCGCCATTGCGCGGGAAAACGGGCGCCGCCGGAAGGACCGCGATAGCGGACGGAGATGCCGCCGCCATCGCATCGAAGAACGCAGTCCGCCGACTCTCGAAGGATTCGCCTTGCTTGGTGCCGATCATCAGCGTTCGGGAGATTCTCCTCGACCTTCTTGGCGGCAAACGGCCGCATCCGCAAGCGTACCCTCGAATCTTGGCCCCTGGGAACGGACCGCGAGACGATTCGTTCATGACAGAGCCCGAAGACCGCCGGCGACGACGCAGTGACGACCCGCTGCTCGCCCTGAATTACCAGCTCGCCCATGCCCGCCACGAGGGGAAGGTCGATGCCATGGTCGTTGCTGACGCCTCGGGCGTGGTCGTCGCCTCCGCGGGAGCCCCCGCGGTGTGCGAGGAGCTGGCCGCCTACGCACCGCTGCTTGCCGAGGGGCGGTGGTGCGAACCGGGCATGGATGGGGAGGGGACGCTATCCAAACTGCGGACGGAGATCGACGTGCAGCCCGTGGATGTGGACGGTCAGACAGTGCTTCTATGCGCTCGAGGCGGATGGATGCGCGCGATCGCGGTCGAGATGGCCGCAAGCGGTGTCGCTCGGATTCTCCGGTGTTGAGGCACCCAGCGGCCGAACGCCCCCGGGCCCGAAGGGCTACTTGTCTCGGCGTTACGCAAATCCACTGACATTGACCGTCTTGCGCGCGCACGGTACGAACCCGGATTGAGGCCACTTTCGATGAGCGACCCCGAGCGCCGCCGCCGGCTTGAGTCCGTGATTCCTGAGCTCATCAAGCGGGCGGTCGAGCTTGGCGTAGAAAAGGCGGCTGAAGCGCCGGACAACTTGAAAGAGTTCGTCGGTGGGCTGAAGTTGCCCCGAGAAGTTGCACACTATCTTCTGACACAGGTCGACGAGACCAAAAATGGCATCTTCCGTGTCGTCGCGAAGGAGATTCGCGACTTTCTCGAGCATACGAACATCTCGAGCGAGATGCAGAAGATGCTGACGACAGTGCAGTTCGAAGTGAACACGACGATCCGCTTCAAGCCGAACGAAGGCGGCGCCGCCGAGGGCGATCCGCAGAAGTTTCCCAAGCCCGAGGTGAAGACGGACGTGCAGGTCAAACGCGACGATCGGCCACGCGAACGGCGCCGCGGCCGCGAGTAGTCTCTCGCTTCGCTCGAGCATGCGGCGTTCTTGAAGTTTTTCGTCCGTTCTCTCGCTT
>JALYHX010000432.1 GCA_030776305.1 Myxococcota bacterium | reverse complement strand
ACTCGCCCAAAAGAGGAGGACACGAATGGCAACCAATGCAAGAGCAGTCCCCGACGGATATCACACCGTTACGCCGTACCTCAGCGTCCAAAACGCAGCCAAAGCGATCGAATTCTACAAGAAGGCGTTGGGTGCGGAACAGGTCGTCCGAATGGATATGCCTGGCGGGAAGGTGGGCCACGCCGAGCTGCAGATTGGCGACTCACGTATCATGCTCGCGGACGAATTCCCGGACATGCCCGACATCGTCGCCAAGAGCCCCGCGTCGTTGGGTGGCACGACGTTCGGCATCAATCTGTACGTCGAGGACGTCGACGCCCGCTTCAAGCGCGCAGTCGATGCCGGCGCGACAGTGAAACGTCCGCTCAAAAACCAGTTCTATGGCGACCGCAGCGGAACGATTCAAGATCCTTTCGGACATGTCTGGACGATTTCCACCCACGTCGAGGACGTTTCGCCCGAAGAGATGAAGCGGCGTCTTGCGTCGATGCCGGGCGCCTGAGACGCGTTCTCTTGTTTCACGGGCTCGGGCTCGATACGACCGCCTTCGCCGTATCTGACTTTCGCGGCGAAGGCGGCCGCGCTTTGCTCCGAAGCACCATGACATTGCCGGCCAAGACGAGCGCCATTCCCCAGAGCGCCATGGCGGACCAGCGATATCCCTCGAACACGGTCGACACCGCCATCGCAAGAACCGGGATTACCACCGCCGTATAACTCGCTCGTCCAGCCCCGACGCGGCGCAGCAACGTCAGCCACGCAATGAACGCGACGACCGATCCGAACAGCGCGAGATACGCCAGCGAGACGAGATACGCGGGCGACAGGTCGAACGCGAACGGAATCCCCCGCAAAAGGCAGTAAAGGGCCACGCCGAACGAGGCGTAGAGGATCGCCCACGCCGTGCTCGACGCGACGCCGACCTTCTGGGCATACACACGCTCCGACCACAAATTGCCGGCGGAAGCCGTGAGCGTGGCGAGAACCGCCAAGACGACGCCTCCGGTTTGCCCTGCAACGCCGAGCTGTGACACCTCCGGCCAGAACACGAGCGTTACGCCCGCGATGCCGACGACGGCACCGGCCGCCACCAAGAGGGGCAGCGGGCGATTGAAGAAGATGCGCGCGCCGACGATGTTCCAGACCAGAACCAGCGCGAAGAGCACTGCCGCGACGCCCGACGTCAGGAACGCTTCGCTCATGTACAGCAGCACGTAGCTCGCCGCATATTGCAGCAAGCCGAGGAGCGCGAGACTCGCGTGGGCGCGCGCGTCGAAGCGCAGCGGGATCCCGCGGAGCTTGCACCAGGCGAAGAGAACGAGCGCCGCGAGGCCAAAGCGGTAGGCTACTGAGACCTCGGGCGCGACGACCCCGAGCTGAAACTTGATCGTGACCCACGTGGTCCCCCATATCAACGACGAGACGACAAAGAGCAGCCAGTTGGACACGCGCGCCGACCGGCAGGCATGCTCGCCGCGACGAGGGTCAGAGTAAAGCCGGCTCGTACCCGAAGAGCCGCTCGCCGCCTCGATGCGGCGTCGGTGTGCTGTCGATGTTTCGACAACCGTGGCGTTGTCGACAGGAGCCGTCACGACGAATGGGCGACGAACGCCCTTTCTCTCGGTTCGCGGACCGCGTCGTGGCGACGGCTCGACGGTTGCACTGCCCGAGCGTCGTGTCGGAGGAGTCGTCCACGATGAGCATCGAAAATCTCGTGATGCAGCTCATTCAGCGCCACGGCCGTGGTTCCGAGGGTCGCGTCGTCAGCATGGCGATGCCTCTCGACGAACTCGGTGTGGACGTTCTCCGGCTGGCTCAGGTCGTGTCCATCATCGAGGGCCGCTTCGGTGTGGAATTCGATGCATCCGAAGCGCTGACGTGGATGACGGGTCAAGACATCGTCAGTGGAGTGGCACACGTCCTACAAACCCGACACAGCCTCGGGAGCTGAGCGGTGCAACGGGCAGAAGCCGAGCCAATGGCAATCGCCAGTAGCTGGTTTCGTTGCCCACGAGCGTCGCGAGTGAACTGAACAACTCGCTTCACGAAGTCGTCCGGCGCCAAGCGAAGGATTCGCGCCCCACGCCGCTGACGTATCGCCCTCGGC
>JALYHX010000431.1 GCA_030776305.1 Myxococcota bacterium | reverse complement strand
CTTGGTCCCGCCGCCTGGGGGTTCTTGGCGGTGCCTGCATTTCCCGTCTTCGAGTGGCGAGAAATGGGCAAACGGGTACATGAGAATTGGGTGGCCGTTACGATGTCTGTCAGAACTTCCGCCTTGGGAGTGAGAGTGTGGGGGCCCTGCATGATCGTGGGGATGTGTGCCGCCAGCCCCGTGGGGGCAACAAGGGGCTTGGTCGGCACGGCCGACACATCGGAAGTGGCTGACGCGATGCGCATCGAAATCGATGCCGAGAAGGCCGACGCTGGTGAAAAGTGGAGCCAGGCGACGGCGCTTCTGACACAGTGCAGCCCGGTAGACGTCAAGGTTTGGTATGCGTTTGGCTCGACCCGACTGGATGCGAGCCCGTCAGGCAAGAGTTGCCAGGTGGCGCTCGAGATCGAAATCGAACTTGATCGTCGGTTCTATCGGTGCACGCTGCGTCCCAAGCCGAGGTGGACTTGGAATCTGGTATTCGACGCGAAGGGGCCACGCAAGGCTCCGCAGCGTGACCTTCCCGCCGACCTTGCACCACTGTGTCGGACAACACGGACCTTTGGCGGCGCGTGAAGCTCGGAAAGACCTTATGTCCGCGACTAGAGTGAGAAAGAAGAAGCATTCAATGCGTAGCATTCTTCGATTGGGCGCTTTGCTCGCGACCGGTTGCGCGGCGATCGCATGCGGAACCTCGGGTAGGGGTCCGGTTGGGCATCTCGATGCCTCTCCGGGCCAGGCCGACGAGGGCTCATCCGACGCCGGCAACGAGGAGATGGTCCCCCGCGACGGCGGCAGCGATCCGAGCGACGGCGGAGGCAAAATCTTGTGGCCTGACGGAGCCGGCGACGCGCCGTTTGCCGCCGACGGTGCGCCAGACGATGTCCGTGCCCACGACGGGGGGGAAGCTGCAAGCGACGATGGCGGATACGACGCCACCCCCGCAACCGACGCGGGGCCGACCGTAACCGACGCCGCGTACAACGACGCCCCTACCGACGGTGCGGCGCCGATTCCCAGCGACGGCGGCGTCTGCGGAGCCTTGAGCGCCGGACCACTGCCGGATGGCGGCGACGTCACGTATTCGTGGGCCGCTTCGGCGAAGTCCGGATGCCTCTCGGCACCTTTCTGCCAAGTCGCTTGCGACGCAAGCCTGCTCGCGGGATTGCTTTCGTGCACCGCAGTCCAGGGGGGGTACTATTGGGCGCAGGGCAGTGTGTACATTCGCGTTTCGGCCCGGCAAGCGGGCAATTGTGTCTACGAGATTGGCGTCGAGACGGAAGGCGCGGTCACATTCAGTCGCTGCACGACGCCGCTCCCGGCCAAGCCCTGGCACGGCCTGCTGTATATCAACGCTCCGGCGTCGTCCGCCGCACCGAACGTATTGAATGGTCTCGACAACTGCAACGTCGTTTCGACCTGCAACTTGGTGTCCGGCGCTCCCAACCAATGCGATCAAACGTCCGCCGGGCCGCCAACGTGTCCGACGAACAACGTCTACGGGCCCTGTTAGGCGCGAACATCACGGAGCCTTGCGGTGCACGCGCGGCCGATCGTCCAGAACGCGTCCACGAAGACAAGGCAGCGAGAACTGTCTGCAAAGGATCATTTCACCTTGGGTCGATTCGACTTCGCCACTTCAAGGAGTTCGTCGCAATCCGGAGACGCCAACGCTCTTGTTTCGACGCTGAAGAGCGCGTCTACTCGCTTCCCGATGTGTGACAACGATACCTTCGACGAGATGGTCGCGTACCGCCTTCGCCCCGGGCTCCTCTCACGGCGAGGGTTCGGCTCTCTCTCGCTCGGCGCAGGCCTCGCGTCGCTGCCGATCGGGTGCAAATCAGCCGATCAGGCGCGGGGTCCGGTGCCCGCGCCGACGGCGGCGCAATCAGCAGCGGTGATCGCGACGACCGAGTCGGAGGTCAGCATCGCCACGCCGGACGGCGCATGTGATGCCTACTTCGTCCATCCAACGACCGGCTCGACTCCGGCGGTCCTCATCTGGCCGGACCTCTTCGGTCTCCGTCCGGCGTTCCGTCAGATGGGAAAGCGGCTCGCCGAATCGGGATACGCCGTGCTCGTGGTGAATCCCTTCTATCGGACGAAGAAGGCGCCAACATCCTCTCCGCATGCCGACTTCGATGATCCGGCGACGCGTGAAGCGCTGATGGCGCTAGCGCACTCGCTCACGCCGGAGACCGAGGTCACCGACGCGAAGGCCCTGACGGCCTGGCTCGACCAGCAACCGTCCGTCGACAAATCTCGCAAGATGGGAACGACCGGCTACTGCATGGGAGGGCCGCTCGTCCTGCGCACGGCGGCGACGAATCCGGATCGTATCGGAGCCGGTGCGACGTTCCACGGCGGCGGCCTCGTGACGGACAAGGCAGACAGCCCGCACCTCCTGATTCCGAAGATGAAAGCGCATTTTCTCATTGCGATCGCCGCCAGCGACGACGCGAAGCAACCGGATGCGAAGGGGACGCTCAAAGCGGCGTTCGCCCAGGCGTCGCTGCCCGCGACTGTCGAAGTGTTCGAAGGGACGATGCACGGCTGGTGTCCTCCGGATTCGCACGTGTACAACCCGGACGCGGCCGAGAAGGCGTGGCGCGAGCTGCTTATGCTGTTCAAGAGTGCGCTCGGGTAGGGCGCGATTACCGGCAGCTCCAACTCGATTCGGTAGCCCCAGCGGACGAAGGCAGCGACGCTTCCGCTGGCCGGTGACGGACGGGAAAAGGCACCATTCCTGAGCCGTTTCCGCCGGTCGGGCTTCTGCGTGGAAGAACGGTGTGCTGACACGAGGTCCCAGCGTTCCTGTCTTTTCGCCGTCGGGCGGAGCGACAGGGCCATCGCGCGTGACTGTCATTGCACAGCAACGGAGCCGGTTCGCTCATGAAGGCTTTCTCGTTGGTCGTGTGGCCCATCATCGTGGCCGGTTCGCTCTGGAGTTGCTCCTCCGAAACCGCCCGTCCCGACGTCGACGCGAGCGGCGGCGCGGAGGGCGGCTCGAACAGCGGCAGCTCGTCAGGAACCGGCAGCTCCTCGGGGACAGGGCCGGGGGGCTCGTCGGGGTCGGCGAGCTCAGGGAGTGTGCGCGACGTCGATTCGGGCGACCTGCCCGATAGCACCAGCAGTTCGAGCGGAGGCGGACTTGCAAGTTCGTCCGGCAGCAGCGGCGTGCCAGCAGACGCCGGTGTCGACGGGGCCGCGAGCTCATCGAGCGGCGCGGGCCCAGGAGACTCGGGCAACGCCGGCGACGGCTCGAACGCGTCGGTGGACGGCTCCGCCAGCTTTTCTCAATGGTACGAGGCGGAGGCGATACCCCCAAACGTGCTCACCAATGGCGCGCAGATTACGACCTGTGCAGGGTCTGCCCAGTATGGCCGTGGCGCCACCTGCGCGGTGACCGCTCTGGTCGAGGGGGCCGCTTGCTGTTCCGGAGGCAAGGTGGCCGTAAGCCTGCTCGGGCGCGCGGCCAACAACGCCGGCTCCGGAGTCGAGTTTCACGCGGTCTCGGTTCCCACCGATGGCTCGTACGACGTCACCTGGTGGTATCATTGTGGGGCGAACGATTCGTTCGGCGACGTCCACTGCGGCGGCCTTCATTACCCGGTGGGCTCGTCTTGCCGTCCCCATCTCATCGACGTCAATGGCGTGACGATGACGAGCATGGTCGACGGCGGCATCGCGCAGTTTTACCAGTTCCCGTGTTACCCGGGCGACTGGTCGCTCATCCACGCGTCGGCGACCACCCTGCCGTTGAAGGCCGGTAACAATGTCATCTACATTCATCCGCCGCACGACCCGGTCCTCGACGCCGCCGACATCGATGCCATCCATGTGACCGGAATCGGCCACGGCACCGGGCTGAACATCACTCCGGTCGTGATCCCCAACTGACCAGGACCGAAGCGTGACCCGGGCGACGTGCCCCGGCAAAAGGTACGTCGTGCCCGCAGAAAATCGTTGGTCGATGGCCAACGCTAACGGCGGCGACAGGTCATGGCGAACAGACAACGCCGCCCGACGGCAGCTGTTGGCAGGTCGTGCCCGGAAAATCCTGGCAAGTTGCGGTCGGCGAACACCCGGGGTAGCAGACCGTCTGTCCGGTGGTCGCCATGGCGCAGACGTTCGGCACGCCGGCGCCATTCGCGCCGCAGCTTTGACTGCTCGTGCACGCCGCCGTGCACCAGACCCCGTTCGCGCACCGACAGGACGCGCAATCCGTGTCGACCGCGCATGGATCGCCGACGAGCGCCTTCCCGGTGTCTACGTTGTCCGCGCAGCTGTCCGCGTACCCTCCGCTCGCGTCGGAAGGCGTCGCCGACGACCCGCCGTCCAAGACGAGCATCCCCGCATCGCTTTTGAAGACCAGCGGTCCGCCGACGGTGGCCACGGTGCACCCCGCGGTCACCCACGCTGCGGCCGCGATCCAAGCTCTTTGCACGCCGAAGATTGGGGGCAAGGTAAATTCCCTCTTGGTGGGTACAACGCGCTGGCTGACGCACTCATGGGCAGCAACCGCGTTATATTGACAGCGATCGGAGAGAAAGCGATTGTGGATTGAGTTCGCATGCGGAGACGGTTCGCTCCCCGGCATGTCGTGAGCTCGGTGGCCGCTTGCTTTATCGGGACTGTGGCTGCCGACGCGCGCGCGACCAACAGCAATCCGAACTTTCTTCCCTTCGGCGAGAACGAGTCGTTTCTCGGCAACGCCGGCGTGGGGCGCGCCAACGACACGGGCGCCGTGTACTACAATCCGGCGGGACTCGCCGAACTCGGGGGCGGAAGGCTGTCGGTCAGCGGGGCCCTGTACCTGAGTTTCAGCACGCACTTCGACGCAATCACTCGCGCGGACAACACCAACATACCGTTCGGCTACTCCGGGTTCAACACGATCCCGTCGACTTACGTCGCGACCCGGCGCATCGCGGACTGGGTGTGCGCGCTCTCGGTCCTCGTTCCGAACTCGCTCAAGCTCGACGATCACGCGGCATTCTCCACGCCGAATGCCCAAGGAAATCTCGTCTACACCCTCGGCCAGAGCGACCTCTGGCTCGGCCTCTCGGCGGCTCACAAGATCGACGAACGATGGAGCGTCGGCGTGACGGTCTTCGGAATCGAGCACGAGGAGACGAGCGTCATCGGCGCCGACGCCCAGAGCGTCGCCATGCCGACCAGCCTGTTTTCGACGTCGCTGGGCCGCGAGAGCCTTCTCACGTTCGGCCTGTCGGCAACGCTCGGAGCCTCGTTCATCGCCACCGATTGGCTGCGCTTCGGGGCGCGAGCGCAGACGGCTCTCGTGCAGCTCTATGGCAAGGGGGATTCGTTTCAGATTCAGCGCACAGTGAACGGGACGTCTACGGCCGCCGGCGAAGACGTGCGAGGCCCTGCGAACTACGCGATGCCGTTCGATTTCAGTGTCGGGACCGCCGTCAACCCGACGGAATGGATGGCGATCCTTCTCGATGTCAGCTTGCAGCTTGGAGCGGAGTACTCATCCTTTCCCGCGTCGACGCAGAACAACAGGGTCAAGCTCGTGCCCACGCCGCGACTCAATCTCGGCGTCGAAATGACACCCGAGCCCCACGTTCCCATCCGTGTCGGCGCCTATTACGATCCTTCCGCCAACGGCGGCCACGCGGGAGACGCCAACTTCTTGAAAGAGGACTTCTACGGACTGACCGCGGGCGTCGGCCTCAACGATGAGCACGTGCGAACGAGCCTCGGCGCGTTCTACGTCTGGTCTTCTGGCGAATCGACACCTGTGCCAGGAGCCACCGCCTCGCTCAGCAGCCGGGGCTTCGGGGCTCTGCTCACGACCGCGTACGTCTTCTGAGATCCGCGCCGCGAGTCGCCGGACGGCGACCCCGGTCGAACTACTGAAGCTTGAGGTCGTAATCGCCGCGCACCCCGAAGAAAAACCACTCGTGCAGGCCCTGGTTCGTGACCGATCCGCCCGTCGTCCCACCCATGTTGTCAATGGACGTGCTGGCGGAGCTGTACTGATCGAAGGTCACCGTGACGAACGGTCCTAGGCCGAGGGCACCATTGAGTAGCCGAAAATCGAGGCCTGCCTGCAGGTTCGCAAACTCCCACCCCGAGACCCCCTCACTCAACGAGATCGTGCCCTGGGACGCGCTGATGGAAAGCCACTCATAGCCGAAACCAACGCCGAACCAGGGGTCGAAGCGCCCGTCGGGAAGGATGTGGTAATGCGCATTCACCCCGAGCCGGATATCGTTGGCTGAACAGCCGACTCCCGTCTGCTTGCAAGCTCCGCTCCCGCTGCTTGGAGGCGCGAATTGATCGGAGATCGACGCGAACCCGTAGTTGAAGGTCCCGCCCACGTACCAGTTGGAGAGAAAGCGAAAGCCGCCATCGAGCCAGAGCGGCGTGAACTGATTGCTGACGACGTGGTCGACGCTATTTCCGTTATTTCCGTTGACTCCACCGAATGGCAAGCCGAATGCCACGCGTACTCCGAATTCGACCGCCATCCAGGGAGCGTCCGGGGCTGCGCCCGTGCCCGGGCCATACGACGGAGCGGGCGCCTGTTGCGGCGGCGGGCCGTAGCCCGGTGGTGGTGGTTGGCCGTAGCCCTGCTGGGGCGGCGGTGGGCCGTAGCCGGTAGGGGGTGGTTGGCTGTTTCCCGCGGGAGGAGGAGCCCAGGTCTGCGCCAA